>JBEKYD010000001.1:0-104270 GCA_049511335.1 Bryobacteraceae bacterium
CCAACGCCGATTTTAGGCGGTTGCGGCGCCGTTTACAGCGATCCATCACCATAGCGGCCTCCGCGGCTGCCGCAGAAATCCACGCTGCGGCGCGCGAAAGGTGGCCGAACGGCGAAACAGACACTTCTCGGTTCATCCCAGGCTGCCGGGGGCGGCAGGCGAGCCAAGCCGGGGAGGAAACTAGACCCGAACCGCCCGAATTCCACACAGGGGACATGCGGCTCCGTCCCGGAATGTGGATTTTCATCGGTGTCGCTTCAGACTGTCGCTTCAGACTGTCGCTTCAGACTGTCCCCACCTTCTGGCCAATCGGTCCCTAGGTTGAACAATCTGCCACAATCCCTACATCACCATCAGCACCAGTTTGGACGGGTGCAGCTTGTCGTGATAGACACTCTCGGTGGCCTTGACGGGGCGGGTTTCGGTGGCGATTGCCGTTCCCGTGTTGGGATTGCGGTCGAAGCGGGGGAAGTTGCTGCTGGAGATTTCGAGCCGGATGCGATGTCCCTTCTCGAAGACATTGCCGGTTACGCCGGCATCGACGGTGATGCGATAGACCTGGCCCGGGACGGCCAACGCGGCGTGATCGAGCGAGTTGCGGTAACGCAGGCGGAGAATGCCGTCGGTCAAGTTGCGGGCCGTGCCGTCGGGGAAGACATCGACGAGTTTCGCGGTGAAATCGGTATCGCGCGCGGTGGTGGAGACATATAGGTTGACGGTGACCGGGCCGATGACTTCCAGGTCGCGGGTAAGGGGCGGGGTGGAATAGGTGAGCACGTCCTTGCGCTGTTCGAGGGAGCGCTGGTCCATGGGTCCCCAGGGGAAGACGCGGGGATTGCAGCAGACGGCGCCGCCGCGGGTGGGGACGGGATTGGCGGGGTCGTAGACGTAGCGGTCGGTGGCGGAGCGGCGCGCGGGTTGGTCGCCAAGGGCGGCGCCGTCTTCGAGGTAGAACTCTGCGGGCCGCGCTTGTTCGGGAGGCCAATCCTGGAATTCGCGCCACTGGTTGGAGCCCATGACGAAGATGCGCGCCGGAGGCTCGGAGAGCAGGGGCGAATCCTTGCCCAGCAACCACTGGTCGAACCAGGCGATCTGCAGCGAACGGATGGGAAGCCGCGAGCCGGGTCCGAAATCGATACCGGGAAACCGAATCGACATGTTGTGCGGCCAGGGGCCGATCACGATGCGGTTGAGGCCGGACGTCTTGCGCAGCGCGGCGTAGGCGTCCAGATCGCCTTCGGCGAAATTGTCGTACCAGCCGCCGACGGAGAAAACCGGGATCCGCACCTTGGCCAATTGTTCGCGGACGCTGACGCCCTTCCAGAAAGGATCGAAGGCGGGATGGGCCACGGCGGCCTGGAACATGTCGATGGTGCGTCCGGTGGCGGCGACGTCGGCGGTGCGGATGGGAAGGTGGAGGACGTAGCTGGAAAAATCGGGATGGTAGCCGAACATACGCATGTTTTCGGACATCCATTCCAGGCGGTGGCCGAGCTTCATGGCGCCGCCGGGGGAATAGAAGCGGTCGCGGTAGTCGTCGTCGCCGGCGACCACGGGGAAGATGGCTTTGAGATGGGGATTGCCGGTGAGGGCGGCTTTCCACTGCGCGATGCCCAGGTAGGAGCCGCCAGTCATGCCGATTCTGCCGGTGGACCAGCTCTGCCGGGCGATCCAATTCAGGGTGTCGTCGCCGTCCGGCCCTTCCTGCTCGAGCGGGCGGAATTCCCCTTCGGATTCGTAACGGCCGCGCACGTCCTCGACCACTACGGCGAAACCGTGATCCACCAGCGCCTGGTAATTCGGCGCCAGATCTTCGCCCTTGCCGTAGGGCGTGCGGATGAGGATGGCGGCAACGCGGGCGTGTTCGGAAGGCAGAAAAACGTTGGCGTAGAGACGCACGCCGTCGCGCATGGGAATGGGGACGTGCAGGTCTTTGAAGACCGGCTTCTGCGGCGCAGCCGTAGCCGCGGCACATAGAGCGATCAGCCAGAACACTCGGCCAGCAAGTTCCAATACGCTTCTCCCACCCGTTCGATGCCGTGAGCGGCGGCGATCGCGGCAGCCGCCCGATCACCCAGCGACGCGGCCACCATAGGAAACGATCTTAGCAAAATCAGGTGGTGGTATAGGGAATCGGCTTCCGCCGGGCCGGCGGGAATGCGGATGGCGGCGTCTTCGGGCAGGCGGGCGTTTTCGTCGCCGCCGGTGACCAGAACGGGCTTGCCGAGGCCCATCAGTCGGATGGAAATGCCGGAAGTTTCGCCGGCACTGGGATAGCGGAGATTGATGCAGGCATCGACGGCGCGCGCCGCCAGCCAGAATTCGCGTTCCTCGAGATAGGGCAGCCGCAGTACGCCGGGCGCGGCCAGCAGTGGGCGGGCGGCACGTTCCAGGTCGCTCGAAGCAAATTGACCGGCTATCAGCAGAGCCGTTTGGGGAAGCTCGCAGTGGACGCGGGCGAACGCGCCGAGCACCTGGAGGAGCCGCTTCGATTCGCGCAGGTACCCGAACACGCCGAACAGAAAGGCAGAGCTAACTCCCAGTTTGTGGCGCCAGCGGAGGGCTTCGGCAGCCGCCGGAAGCCGGGGAGGCGCAAACAGGTGCGGGATCTCGACCACGCGGGCGCCGGGAACGTGGCGAAGCGCCAGCGCGCCGGCGGCGGAATTGTGCACCACCACGGCCAGCGAGCGTTCCACCACGCGCTTGAGCATGGGGTAATCGAAATAGCGCGGGTCGGAACCGGAAACACCGCGCGCGCGCCATAATTCGCGCGCCAGGGGGCGGTGCCAGGCGCCATAGTTGTACACGAACTCGTCGGCGTAGGCCTCTTCGCCGAGTTGGCCCAGAAGAAAATGGTGCAACACGGCGTCATGCAAGACGATGACGCCGGGCCGCGCGAGCGCGCGGCGGTAAATCGCGGCGTGGAGGCGGTTATTGCCGAGATGATACAGCTCCACATCGGACCGCTTCGGAGCGCCCTTATTACCGAGAATGGCGACCGAGCCGCGGCGGCGCAATTCGCCGGCCAGGGCGGCGCAGTAATCGGCCACGCCGCTGCGGGCCGGCGGCAAAGGGCCATGGAAGCCGACGGTCACGGTTTTTTTCGCTTGCCGAACAAGGCGGTTCCCACCCGGATGGAGGTCGAGCCCTCTTCGATGGCGGCTTCGAAGTCGTGCGACATTCCCATGGAGAGGCCCATGGACGAGCCGGTCAGAGCGTGGCGTTCGGCGAGCTCGCGCAGGCGGCGGAAATACGGGCGCGCGGCCTCCGGATCGTCCGACCAGGGCGGCATGGTCATTAGTCCGGTGAGCCGAAGCTGAGAGCATTCGCGGACGGCGGCGATGAGCTCGGCCAACCGGTCCGGACTGGCGCCGCTTTTGGCGTCTTCTTCGGCGAGCTTCACTTCCAGCATGACGTCGAGCGCGCGGCCGGCGGCATTGAGACGCCGGGCCAGCTTGGGACTGTCGACGGTCTCAATGACCTGAAACAATTCGGCCGCTTTTGCAGATTTGTTCGATTGCAGGTGACCGATGAGGTGAAAGCGGGCGTCCGAGAGATCGGCTACGAGCGGGGCTTTGGTCTCGAACTCCTGCACATAGTTTTCGCCAAACTGACGCAAGCCGAGGGCATAGGCGCGGCGAATGATTTCGGCGGGAAATACTTTGGTGACAGCCAGCAGCCCGATCGATTGGGGATCGCGCCGCGCCCGTTCGGCCGCCCAGGCAATGCGTTCCCGGACCTGCTGGAGGTTGGCGGCCAGAGTATCGGGCGAAGGTTGCACGGCTTCAGTATGGCACGGAGAAGTGGGATAGACCGGCCAGCCGCTCGACAGACGACGAAGATGATCGTCTGTCCCACCTGCGTTGCGCTACATCCGCAATCCAAGCTATGAGAAATAGTACTGCACGGTGCGTATTGGTACCTTTGCCGATAATTTGACCCGCCTTATCTAGTACCATACCGTCCAGATCGGTGAAACCACCCAGCCCAGCCCATGATAAGATTTATCACCTCCAGCTTCACGTGTCTCTCGGGGGGAGAGCGCAAGGTTTGCTGGCGGTGTCGACCTACCAGGTCAGGAGGAGGGGGCGGGATGCTCGGTCACAAAATCAGCGTGTCTTCAGTTGGAATTGGGGTTTGCTTCGCGCTTGGCGCTTTCACGGGCGTGGCGAACGCCGGGGCGTCGTGCACCAACCCCGTGTCAGGCACGGTCACTTGCACGGGCGGCGGGGGCTCGCACGTCACCGACACGAATAACGGCACTGTCTACAGTAATTGGCCTACCGTGGCGGCGCAGACCGGCTTTGGGACAACCATCGACGTGACGGGAGGGGGCACGGCCGTCAAAACCGTCACCATCACCCTGCACGGATACACATCCCTAGCCACTCCCACCAGCCAGACCGAAAGCTATTTCGGCTCGGCTGAAATGGGTCTCATGCTGGTTTCTCCGAGCGGCCGGAACATGGAAATTCTGCGCTGTGTCGGCGACGGGAATACCGGGGAAAACAACATAACCGTGACGCTCGAGGACGGCGCCACCGCGGCTCCGAACTGCCAGACCGCCATGACAGCGTGGACTTCCGGAACTTACGCGCCGGGTTCTTATCCGACCGATGAGATCGAACCGAACTATACCCAGGCCGGCGCTCCGGCTCTGCTGCACTCCGCGGCGACCAACGGAACCTCGACATTGAACTCCGTCAACGGCGTATTCACGGGCGACGCGATCAACGGCAACTGGAAGCTGTATCTCGTCAGCGACGCCTTTTTTGAGACGGACGTCCAATTCAGCTCGTGGGACATCAGCATCACGTACACCTCGGCGTCCATGCCCAGCACCACCACGCTTACGCCCAGCACCACCACCGCGTTTACGAGCGGCGGCAACAGCAGCGTTACGCTGACGGCGACGGTCACCAGCGGCGCCACCGGCACGGTCACGTTCCAGGAAGGCGCGACCAATCTGACCTGCAGTCAGGGCAATCCGGTCACGCTCAGCGGCGGCACGGCCCAATGCACGACCACGTTTTCCACCGAGGGCTACCAGTCGCTGTCGGCCACCTATTCCGGCGACAACACGTACGTGGGGAGTTCCGGCACCGCCGGCGTTTTCACTTATAACCACGCGACCAGCACCGGCACGACCTACTGCAACGCAGGCACAATTTCCTCACCCGGATCGGTGGATGTGGCGCCGTATCCCTCGGTGATTTACGTCGGCGACGGGGTGAACACCAACCTTGCGGGCGATTCGGTGAGCACCGTGTCGCTCAAGCTGAGTAACTTCTCGAGTGACGACCCCGATGGCCTGCACATGCTGCTGGTGTCTCCGGACGGAACGCACACGCTCGAATTCTGGGGCGACGCGGGAGGCGGCTTTTCGAGCTCAGGCACCTATACGCTGCAGGACGGCAGCTCGTTGATTCCTCAGGCTGGGTCGGGCGGGCTCCCCTCGGGGACCTACGGGCCGACCGCCGAATACAACTTCCTCACATTCACTTTAGGAGTCCCCTTCCCAGCCCCGGCGCCGCAGCCTCCGGCGAGTTTCTCGCTGGCCGCGCCGGCCGGCTCCGCGACCTTTGAATCGTCGTTTGTAGGCGCGACGGCCAATGGGGCCTGGTTGCTCTATGTCAGCAACGAGGGCTACGTCCCCCCGCCCAATGTGCCAACGCCCACAGACACTACGGCGAGCATGAAATGGTGCATCGATATCACGCCCGGAACCGGACACGCAACCACGGTCACCGTCCAGGCCAATCCGACACAGGCCACCAAAGGCGCGTCCGTGACGTTCACGGCCACGGTGACCAGCAATCCCGCGGTCGGCAACACCGGACAGGTCACGTTCACCGAGAACGGGGCGCCGCTGAACGGGGCGCCGAACGGCGGCGTGGCCAACGTCTCGAACGGCGTGGCTACCATTTCCACCACCTCTCTGCCGGAAGGGGACCACACCGTCACGGCTCTCTACCACGACAGCACGGGCACGTATAACGACAACTTCGGAACGGTCACGATGCGAGTCGACGCCGCCACTTCGACGCCGACGCCGAGCGGAAGCACCTGGAGCTACTGCAACGCCGCCGGCATCACCATTCCGGCCGGCACGGTTTTCACCAACGATATCGGCCCGGCGGCGCCGAACCCGTCGAATATTTTTGTCACCAACCTACCGGGCACCATCGGCACGGCCACATTGACCATGGTTGGTTTTCACGTTCAAATTCCGGGCGATCTGGAGTCCCTGCTGGTCGGACCCAACGGCTCTTCGGCGCCCGCCGCGAGGCAGACGCTCGACTTCTTCTCACCCAACGATGGCAATAACCTCGCAGCCTTCACTGCGCAAACCGTGACGTTCGCGGATATCTATTCACCGATACCGGCAAATGCCAACTATGGCACCACCGTCGGTACACAGGTAGGGCCTACCAGCAACGGCGCAACCTCGTACACCGCGAGCCAGTTCTACACGCTGCCCTCGACCCATCAATATGCGACCACCCAGGGGCACTTCACGCTCGACACCGGCACGTACGAAGCAGGCACTGGCGGCGGTGTTTACACTGGTACGGAACCCAACGGCACCTGGAGTCTGTACTTCGATCAGACTACCCACGAAACCGGCGACGGCGCCAGCTCGTGGTGCATGAACTTCATCGAGAATCCGGTCACCGTGACGGTCACGGAGGGCCATAGCGGCACCGGCACGAGCGGCGATTTCGTGGTGGGCGAGACGGGGGCGCAGATCACCACTGTCGTCACCAACAATGGCACCGGGTCCACGGGAGACCCCGACGGCAATCACCCGCTAAAGCTGACCGATAACCTGAACACGGCCTTCACCTACACTGGCTTCTCTGGAACCGATTGGTCTTGCTCGGCCAACCTGCAGGTAGTGACTTGCGTCAACCACGACGCGATTGCGCAAGGCAGCAGCTATCCGACGTTGACGATCACCGTCAACGTGGCCGCCAATGCCTCGACGCCGATCGGTAACACGGCCGACGTGAGCGGCGGTGGCGTGACCAACAACAGCGGGTCCGACTCGATAACCGTGGATCAGCCTCCGATTCTGGCCATCTCGAAGAGCCACTTGGGCACGTTTACGCAGGGGCAGACGGCGACCTGGACGCTCCAGGTGACCAACAACGGCACTACGTCGGCAGCCGCCACCAACGGGACCATGGTGACGGTGTACGATCCCTTGCCGGGCAGCTACACGCTGGCGTCCGGTACGGGCACCAACTGGAGCTGCGGCGGCACCAATCCGGTCACTTGCACGACCAGCCAAGTGGTTGCGGGCGCGGGAGGGACGTTCTCTGCCCTGACGCTGAACGTGAACGTGCCCACCACTTCGGCGGTTTCGGTGAGTAACACGGCCTATGTATACGGCGGCGGCGACCTGACCCACTATAGCCAGGGGACGGCTGCGTCAGGGTCGGACAGCAACGTGCCCGTGGTCCAGGTGGCGACATCGAACACGGCCAACGCGGGTACCACGCCGCAATCGGCGGTGGTCAACCAGCAGTTCACCAACGCGCTGGCGGTGACGGTCAAAGACGCCAATGGCGTGGCGGTGCCGAACCAGCAGGTGACGTTCACGCCGCCCTCGTCCGGCGCTTCCGGCCTCTTCACGGCGGTGATCAGTTCCACGCTGACGTGCACGACAACGAGTTGCGTGGCCACCACCAACAGTTTGGGCGTGGCGACGGCGAGCGCTTTCACGGCTAACACCACGGCCGGCAGTTATACGGTCAAAGCTCTTATCAACGGCCTGGAAGCGGATTTTTCGCTGACTAACAATCCGGGTTCGCCGGCCACCATCACCATCACCAACAACAGCAACAGCCAGGCGGTGACGGTGGCGACGGCCTTCCAGCCGCTGCAAGTCAACGTGACCGACAGCAACGGCAATCACGTGCTGGCCGGGGTGAGCGTGACCTTCACCGCGCCCAGTACCGGAGCGAGCGGCAAGTTCTCCACCAGCAACACCCAGTCGTTCAACACCGATGGCTCGGGCAACATTTCCGCGCCGTTCACCGCCAACACCGTCGCGGGCGGGCCGTACTCGGTCACGCTGGCGTGCACCGGGGTCAGCTCGCCGCCGAGCTTCTCGCTGACCAACAATCCGGGTCCGCCCTCGCAAATCGTAATTAACAGCGGCAACAACCAGGCCGTAACGGTGGGATCGGCTTTCGCGGCGCTGCAGATCACCGTGGAAGATAGCTACGGCAACCCGGTGGGCGCCGGGACCGGCGTAACCTTCACGGCGCCGTCATCGGGAGCCAGCGGGACCTTCACCGCCAGCTACACGACAACGCTGCAGACGATGGCCAACGGCACCATCTCCGCGTCTTTTACTTCCAATCACATCGCCGGGGCGTACAGCGTCACCCTAGCCTCGACAGGCATTACCTCGCCGCCCAGCTTTTCGTTGACCGACAATCCCGGCCCGCCCTCGCAAATCGCCATCGCCGGCGGCAACAGCCAGGCGGTAGCGGTGGGTACTGCCTTCGCGCCGCTGCAGATCACCGTCGAAGACAGCTATGGCAACCCGGTAGGGGCCGGGACCGGCGTGACCTTCACCGCGCCCGGTTCGGGGGCCAGCGGGATCTTCACCGCCAGCAACAGCTACGCGGCCACGCTGCAGACGGCAGCCAACGGCACCATCTCCGCCGCCTTCACGGCCAACCACACCCCTGGGTCGTACAGCGTCCTGCTATCTTCGACGGGCATTACCTCGCCGCCGAGCTTTTCGTTGACCGACAATCCGGGTCCGCCCTCGCAAATCGTAATTAACAGCGGTAACAGCCAGGCCGTAACGGTGGGATTGGCCTTCCAGCCGCTCCAGATCACCGTGGAAGATAGCTACGGCAACCCGGTGGGCGCCGGGACCGGCGTAACCTTCACGGCGCCGTCATCGGGAGCCAGCGGGAACTTCATCGCCAGCAACAACACGACGACCCTGCCGACGCTGGCCAATGGCATCATCTCCGCGTCTTTTACGTCCAATCACATCGCCGGGGCGTACAGCGTGACCCTGGCCTCGACGGGCATCACCTCGCCGCCCAGCTTTTCGCTGACCAACAATCCGGGTCCGCCCGCGCAAATCGCCATCACCGGCGGCAACAGCCAGGCGGTAGCGGTGGGTACTGCCTTCGCGCCGCTGCAGATCACCGTGGAAGACAGCTACGGCAACCCGGTGGGGGCCGGGACCGGCGTGACTTTCACGGCGCCCGGTTCGGGGGCCAGCGGAATCTTCACCGCCAGCAACAGCTACGCGTCTACGCTACAGACCGCGGCCAACGGCACCGTCTCCGCCGCCTTCACGGCCAACCACATCCCTGGATCGTACAGTGTCACCCTGTCCTCGACGGGCATTACCTCGCCTCCCAGCTTCTCGCTGACCAACAATCCGGGTCCGCCCTCGCAAATCGTAATTAACAGCGGCAACAACCAGGCCGTGACGGTGGGATCGGCCTTCCAGCCGCTGCAGATCACCATCGAAGACAGCTACGGCAACCCGGTGGGCGCCGGGACCGGCGTAACCTTCACGGCGCCGTCATCGGGAGCCAGCGGGACCTTCACCGCCAGCTACACGACAACGCTGCAGACGACGGCCAACGGCACCATCTCCGCGTCATTTACTTCCAATCACATCGCCGGGGCGTACAGCGTCACCCTAGCCTCGACGGGCATCAACTCGCCGCCCAGCTTTTCGCTGACCGACAATCCCGGCCCGCCCTCGCAAATCGCGATCGCCGGCGGCAACAGCCAGGCCGTAGCGGTGGGTACTGCCTTCGCGCCGCTGCAGATCACCGTGGAAGACAGCTACGGGAACCCGGTAGGGGCCGGGACCGGCGTGACCTTCACCGCGCCGGCATCGGGGGCCAGCGGGACCTTCACCTCCAGCGGCACCAATTCGGCCACGCTGCAGACGGCAGCCAACGGCGCCATCTCCGCCGCCTTCACGGCCAACCACATCCCTGGGTCGTACAGCGTCCTGCTATCTTCGACGGGCATTACCTCGCCGCCGAGCTTCTCGCTGACCAACAATCCGGGACCCGCCGCTTCCATTTCGATCACCGGCGGCAACAACCAGTCCGTGACCATCAACACCGCTTTCACGGCGCTGCAGATCTTGGTCCAGGATGCCTACGGGAACCCGGTGGCGGCCGGAACCGGTGTGACCTTCACGGCGCCGGGCACGGGAGCCAGCGGAGTATTCGCCAACAGCAGCAACGCGGCCACGCTGCAGACCGTGTCCGGCGGCACGATTTCGGCGGCGTTCACCGCCAATTTGACCGCTGGATCGTACAGCGTGACGTTATCCACGAACGGGGTGAGCTCCCCGCCCAGCTTCACGCTGACCAATCTTCCCGGGCCGCCGGCCAAGATTCTCATCACCAATGGAAACAATCAGGCGGTGACGATCGGCGCGGCTTTTGCCCCGCTGCAGATTGAAGTCACCGACATCGGCAACAATCCCTTATCGGGGATCAACGTGCTGTTCACCGCGCCCGCGAGCGGGCCCAGCGGCGCCTTCGCCAATAACCAGAACACCATCACGTTGGCCACGCTGTCGAACGGCACGATTTCGGCGCCCTTCACGGCCAACCTGCTGGGCGGCGTGTATAACGTAACCCTGACCTGCAGCGGAGTGAATTCGCCGCCGGCCTTTTCGCTGCAGAACAACGCCGCCAACGTGTCGGGTTCGGTGAGCGTGAGCTGGGGCGGCTACTCGGTCAACCACGGGACCCACGTGTGGACCGCGACCATGACCGTGACCAACAACACTGGCGCGGCCATTGCGGGACCGGTGCAGGTGCTGCTGACGGGCCTCACCAGCGGGGTAAACATGAGTAACGCAAGCGGGACGCACGGCAGCATTCCGTTCATCACGGTGACAACGGGGCCGCTGGCCGCCGGCGCGCAGGCCAACATCGAGATCCAGTTCCAAAACCCCAACAGCTATTCGATCCAGTTCACGCCGGTGACCTACTCGGGAGGGTTGGTGCCGTGAGCAGGGTGAGCGGGGTGAGCTTAAGACGAACGGCAATTTCGAGGCCGGCTGGCGACCGCAGACCAGGAGGTCCGCCGCACAAGCTGAGCTAGTTAGTCCGTCTAGGACGCCCGGAATTTGACTTTAGACGCCAGGCCACGGTATGTTGCAATAAGGCTCAAGAGGCCGGGCGCGGTAGCCAAGTGGTAAGGCAAAGGTCTGCAAAACCTTTATTCGTCGGTTCGATTCCGACCCGCGCCTCCAACAAAATCAACATAAACCTATTGAATCGTGTGGTTTCCTGGCGGAGGTCGGTTTGCGCTGGTTTGACTCGGATTTGCCGATTTCAGCGCTGGCATTTGACCCGGATTTCTTCCGCCTCAACAAACCGCCGCATCTGTGTCCTTCGATGTTCCCGCGAAAGATGTACGTACCGCATTACCGTCCTCAGGTTCGCATGGCCAAGATCGCCGCCAGTGCCACCACGTCGCCGCCCGTGGCCGGGAACAGTCACGGCGTAGGCGGTAAGTGCCCGTGGACTGTTCGCGTAGCCGATACTCATCGTCTGGCATTATCTCAATCCTCCCAACCACTCACAAGGATTCCCCCGAGTTGCCGCACGCTAGCATGCTACCAATAAGCGCGATGGAAGCTCGACCTTCGGCCGGGTGCTTAGCCATCTGGGGATTTGGCAGTCTAGGCGCGACAACCGCTCCCTGGCGGTCGCGGCTCGGTTACGAATGCCGCGTGTTTGCATTCGCCTACCGATCCGCGACGGTAAGGGAGCGGTTGTCGGGGACGGATTTCCACAAATCGGTTAAGCACCCCCTTCGGCCTCAATCGGCCATCGCCCCGCTCGGCTCTGCTACACTGAAAGAAGCCTTCCCCCCGTTTGCGATCATGAGATTCGGCGTCATTGTCTTTCCCGGCAGCAACTGCGACCACGACGCGTATTATGCCGTGGGTCATAACCTTGCCCAGCCGGTTCAATATGTCTGGCACGATGAATCGTCGCTCGGCAATCTGGACGCGGTCATTTTGCCGGGCGGTTTTGCTTACGGCGATTATCTGCGCTGCGGCGCCATCGCCAAGTTTTCGCCGGTGATGAACGCGGTCAAGAAGTTCGCCGTCGAAGGCGGGCTCGTGCTGGGGGTCTGCAACGGCTTCCAGATTCTGGTGGAAGCCGGCCTTTTGCCGGGCGCGCTGATCCGCAATCGCGGGCTGAAATTCATCTGCCGGGAAGTGACCCTGCGCGTCGAAACTTCGAATTCGCCGTTCACCTGCGCGGCCGAGCGCGGCCGGCATCTGCGCATGCCGATCGCCCACGGCGAAGGCTGCTACTACGCCGACGATCGCGCCCTTGACGAGCTCGAAGCCGAAGACCGCATCGCCTTTCGCTACGTCGACAACCCCAACGGCTCGCTGCGCGATATCGCCGGCGTGCTGAACCGCGAGCGCAACGTGATGGGGATGATGCCGCACCCGGAGCGCGCCACCGAGCCGCTGATGGGGTCTTCCGACGGCCTTGCCGTCTTTCAGTCCATTCTGCGCGCCGGACGGGCGGTGGCCGCTTGATCGACGCCGATCTGATCGTCCAGCACCAGCTCACACCCTCCGAGTACGAAAAAATCGTCGCCATTCTGGGGCGTGAGCCCAGCTACACAGAGCTCGGCATCTTCAGCGTGATGTGGAGCGAGCATTGCTCCTATAAGAGCTCGCGCCTGCACCTGAAGAAGCTGCCGACGCGCGGCAAGCTGGTGGTTCAGGGGCCGGGCGAGAACGCCGGCATCGTCGATATCGGCTCGGGTTACGTCATCGCGTTCAAGATCGAATCGCACAATCACCCCAGCTTCATCGAGCCGTTTCAGGGCGCGGCCACCGGCGTAGGCGGCATCCTGCGCGACATCTTTACCATGGGCGCGCGCCCCATTGCGGTGCTCGATTCGCTGCGTTTCGGGCGGCTCGATTCGCCCTCCACCGGAGCGCGCAACCGCCGAATCCTGGGCGGCGTGGTGGCCGGCATCGCGCATTACGGGAATTGTTTCGGCGTCCCTACCGTCGGCGGCGAGTGCATCTTCGAGCCCTGCTACGACGGCAATCCGCTGGTGAACGTGTTCGCGCTGGGCGTGTGCCGGAAAGAGGACGTGTTCTACGCCAAGGCGGCCGGCGTCGGCAATCCGGTGATTTACGTCGGGGCGCGCACCGGCCGCGACGGCATCCACGGGGCGTCGATGGCCAGCGCCGAATTCACCGAGGAATCCAAGCAGAAGCGTCCCAACGTGCAGGTGGGCGATCCGTTTTTGGAAAAGCTGTTGCTCGAAGCTTGTCTCGAAGCCATGCAGACCGGCGCCATCGTGGGCATTCAGGACATGGGCGCGGCCGGGTTGACCTGTTCCACTTGCGAGATGGGCAGCCGCGGCGGGGTGGGCATCGAAATCGAGCTGGACCGCGTGCCGCAGCGCGAGACCGGCATGACGCCGTACGAAATCATGCTTTCGGAAAGCCAGGAGCGGATGCTGCTGGTGGCCGAGCGCGGACGTGAGGACGAAGTCTACCGCGTGTTCCGCAAGTGGGGCCTGGAGGCGGTCGAGATCGGCGCGGTCACCGGCGACGGCAAGCTGCGTGTGACCGAGCACGGGGCCACCGTCGCGGAAATTCCCAACCGCGAGCTGGCCGACGAAGCGCCGCTCTACGACCGGCCGCATACGGCCCCGCCCCCACGACTGCACGCCGCGCGCCGTGTAGCGCTGCCCGCCGAACCCAGCGTGCAGAAATCTCTGCCCGCGCTGCTGGCCGCGCCCGACCTCTGCTCCAAACGATGGATCTGGCAGCAGTACGACTACCAGGTGCGCACCAATACCATTGCCGGGCCGGAACGCGCCGATGCCGCCATCGTGCGCATCAAAGAGACCGGCACGTCGCTCGCGATCTCGCTCGATGGCAACGGCCGCTACACGTATCTGTCCCCGCGCGAGGGCGCGCGGCTGGCGGTGGCCGAATGTTGCCGCAATCTATCCACCGTGGGTGCGCTCCCGGTGGCCGCCACCAATTGCCTGAATTTCGGCAATCCGGAACGGCCCGAAATCATGGCGCAGTTGGTGGAGGCCATCGAAGGAATCGCCGAAGCCTGCCAATTCTTCGATACGCCGATCACCGGCGGCAACGTCAGCCTCTATAACGAAACGCTCGGCGAAGGAATTTATCCCACGCCTGTGCTGGGCATCGTGGGACTGATGCCGACCGTGGCGCCGGTGGCAATCGCGTTCCGTCATGCCGGACGCAACGTGGTGCTCGTGGGCGGACTGGGCGGGTGCGACGAAGTGCGCTTTGGCAGCTCGCAATACGTAAAGGAAATCGCCCGCGATCTGTGGGGGCTGCCGCCGGCCCTCGATATGGAATTGGAAAAACGGGTGCAGGCGGCGGTGCGAGAAATCGCGGCGGCGGGGCTGGCCGAATCGGCGCACGATGTGAGCGACGGCGGCCTGGCGGTGGCGCTGGCCGAATGCTGTCTGGGCACGGCGGGCATTGGCGCGCAGGTGGATCTCGATTCCGATTTGCGCCCGGAGATCCTGGCGTTTCACGAAGGGCCGTCGCGGATTCTGGTTTCCACGTCGCAGCCGGCGGCCGTCGCGGCCATTGCCCTGGCGCATGGCGTTCCCGCGCCGGTGGTGGGCGTTACCATCGAATCGAAGCTGGAAATCCGGCAGCGCGGCATTACCCTAGGCTGCTGGGATCTGGCCGACCTTCAGGCGGCGCACGCGGGTGGGACCGATTACAAATCGAAATGACAGGCCCGAAAGCCCAATCCGACCGAAACCTTGTATTACAGCCTCTCAGACTCTTTTGCCGCCGCGACGACTTCTTCGTGGAGCGGACTCTCAGTCTGCCACGCCGGGACTCGTCCCGGCGCTTCTCTCGCACAACCCGTCGCGCTCCCCGCGAACGCGAAGACAGTCCGCGCCCTTGGTTGCGGCTCCGCTGTCCTGTGGGGCAGATTGGTAATCTGCGGCGGGTTGGCAACCCGCCCTTCGCCAAACACCGACTCACAATCGGCGGCAGGATACCATCTTGCCAGCCTCGCCGGAGGGATCGCCATGCTGGATAAATTTCACGAGGAATGCGGCGTAGTGGCCATCTTCGGCCACCCGGAAGCTTCCAAGCTGGCCTATCTGGGGCTGTACGCGCTGCAGCATCGCGGGCAGGAGAGCGCCGGCATCTGCACGGCCCACAACGGGCAGATTTTTTCCCACAAGGCGATGGGGCACGTGGCCGATATCTTCACCAGCCCGGTGCTGAAATCGCTGCCGGGCGAAGCCGCCATCGGACACACCCGTTATTCCACCGCCGGCGACACCGTGCTGCTCAACGCGCAGCCGTTTTCGGTGGTGTGCAACAAAGGCCGCATCGCGGTGGCGCACAACGGCAACATCACCAACGCGGCCGAGCTGCGCGGCGAGCTGGGCCGGCGCGGGTCCATTTTCCAGGCCTCCAGCGATACCGAAGTGATTCTGCACCTGATGGCGCACTCTTCCGAGCGCACCATGACGGCGGCCCTACGCGATGCGCTGCTGCAGCTCGAAGGCGCGTTTTCGCTGGTCTTTCTGGCCGAAAACCGCGTGATTGTGGCCCGCGACCCGCATGGCTTCCGGCCCCTGGCGGTGGGCGAGATGGAAGTTTCCGGCGGCCGGAGCTGCTACGTGTTCGCTTCGGAAACCTGCGCCTTCGATCTGATCGGCGCGGTGTATCTGCACGACGTGGAGCCGGGGGAAATGGTGAGCGTCGGTCCGGAAGGCCTGACCCGCGAACATTGGGCGCCGGCGCAGCCGCGCGCGCAATGCGTCTTCGAACACGTGTATTTCGCCCGGCCCGATTCCATGGTGTTCGGCCGCGCCGTGGCCGAATCGCGCGAGCAACTCGGGCGGCTGCTCGCGCGGGAATGCCCCGCCGATGCCGATATCGTCGTGCCCGTGCCGGATTCCGGCGTGGCGGCAGCCATCGGCTACGCGTCCGAAAGCGGTTTGCCCTATCGCCAGGCGCTCATCCGCAACCATTACATCGGCCGCACCTTCATCGAGCCTTCCCAGGCCATTCGCGATTTCGGAGTCAAGCTCAAGCTCAACCCGGTGCGGCATCTGCTGCAGGCGAAGCGCGTGGTGCTGGTGGACGATTCCATCGTGCGCGGCACCACCAGCCGTAAGATCGTGCGCATGGTCCGCCAGGCCGGCGCCCGCGAAGTGCATCTGCGCATCTCCTGCCCGCCCACCATTTCGCCGTGCTTCTACGGCGTGGATACGCCCAACCGCGGCGAGCTGATCGCCTCCGCGCACAACATCGAGGAAATTCGCCGCTTCGCGGAGGCCGACAGCCTGGGCTATCTTTCCATTGCGTCGCTGCGCAAAGCCGTCGCCGACGACCGCCACGAATATTGCTACGCCTGTTATACCGGCGACTACCCCACCGAACTGGTCAACATCGAAGAGCTGATCAACGCGAGGGAGAAGCGGTAGCCGGGCTAAGATAGGAAGTGGCATGAAGTTTGTGGTCAGCATCTATCAAGACGAGGACGGGATGTACATCGTCGAGTGCCCCTCGATTCCGGGCTGCGTCAGTCAAGGGCGGACAGAAGCCGAGGCTGAGGTGAACATCGCCGATGCGATCCGGGAATGTTTGGCGGTGCGGGCCGATCTCGGCATGCCCTTGACTGTGACCACACGCGAGGTCGAAGTGACGGTCTGATGCCGGCCCTTCCGCTGTTTCGACCGCGCGAAGTTGTTCGCGTGTTCGAACGCTTGGGTTGGCAGGTCGCACCCAGCGAGGCAGCCATATCGTGCTGACCAAGCCGGGCGCTCTCGCGACACTCTCGGTTCCCGATCACCCGCAAGTCGCCCGTGGCACCCTGCGAACCCTAATCGCAAAGGCCGGCTTGACGGTTGAAGAGTTCCTGGAGGCTGCCCATTAGCTTCTGGGCCGTGCGTTCCCCCGGCCGAGAAACCGGCGCGGGGATTATTGTCCCGGCTTCTTAACCCTGACGGCAACGCCGTCCAGCCCATTGATTGGCTGGTTCCCGTTGGCTATATCGCTCAGTCGTTACGCCGCAATTTCACGGAGGATTTCGGGATGCAGGACTGCCACCCGAATCAGCGTCTTTGCCGCTCCGCTCGGCGTACGGCGTCCTTGCTCCCATTGCTCCAGCGTGCGCGGCGAGACCCCGAGCATCGCGGCGAACTGCGCTTGAGTCAGTCCAGCGTTCAGGCGCGCTCGCGCGATGGGCGAACGAGGCTCAACCGAAGTCCGCTTGCCGCGGCCAGCTTTGATTTCGTGCGCACTCTCCAGAACCTCCTGCCAGATATCGCGCTTGGCCTCCATGCGGGCGAGCGCACGTCCTGT
Source organism: Bryobacteraceae bacterium (assembly GCA_049511335.1). Taxonomy (GTDB): domain Bacteria; phylum Acidobacteriota; class Terriglobia; order Bryobacterales; family Bryobacteraceae; genus JBEKYD01. The sequence continues at coordinate 17,393 of JBEKYD010000001.1, forward strand.
CAGTTTCTTAGCACGCCTCTTCATAAGTTCACCAACGTATTCGCGGTTGCTGAACATGTAGCCATAATTGCGAAACTGAGTATTTAGTCCGATAAGTACGAACACGAAGTAATCCTACGCCTCTGGCGTACCAACATCAAGTGTTTGAGGTTACCGCTCGGGAGGGTGGATCAAGGGGATCGCCTCACGGCGGCCGCGGCGGTAGACTCGGAAGTCGCTCAGATCCGTTGTGATTACCGGGCACTGCGGATGCAGTTCGCTCAGGCGAATTAGGCAAAGGTCCGCCAGATCCGGCTTGCGATCCGCATAGCGTTCCGCCAATTCCCCCAACCGCGAAATATGCTCGCTCAATACCAATGCGGACCGCACCAGGCCCTCGCGCAGCAGCGCCAGTACCAGACCGCTGCTACCGAGGTGAAACGCCGTTTCGGCCAGCACTGCTTCACAAGTCAATAGCGGTTCGGTTACGCGTTCGGCAATCCCGACCGCCCACTCATGATGGAAATCTTTCCGGTTCCCGAACGCGACCAGAAAACCAGTGTCTGCGATCGCCTTCATTTACGGGAAAAGCCTTTGCGCATCGAGAGGCCGGCTGACCCGGCAATCGCACCGGCAAGGCGAAGGAACGGGCGATTGGCGGAGCTTCGGGCTTTCTCAAGTTCATCTCGAACAATGCGGCCCTTTGGCAAGCCCGTTTTGCGTGCGGTTACCTCCAGCCACTTCGCCAGATCCTCCGGCAGCCGAACGGTGATTGCATTACTCATCTGCTCAAAGTGTAACACGCCCACTGCTGGCCTGCCGGCGACCGTCGAGCGGGGGACGGGGCTGGCTGGAGGCTGAGTGTTCTCCGCCGGCGACCGCTCCTTTACGGTCGCGGCTCTGACCCGTGCACTTCCGCGCTGCGATCCGTGAAGTCACCTGGAGCGGTCACCGGAGCCCGTCGATTCCGTCAATTCTCGGTCGGCGTTTTTTCGATGTGATCGATCACCAACATAGTGACCGGGCCATTCTTCTGCACCAGCCTGAGGCCAAGCTGGTCTTCGACCGCAACCAGGAGGCTGGGCGCGGGGGCGTCGAGTGGGGCGTCAGATGATGGCGGTCGCTCGGGGGAACTTGGCAGGTCGGTCCACGTCAGGTCGAAATCATATCGCCCCGTCAGCCCGGTGGCATCGACGATAGGAAGACGCAGGTGCGGCGTCAACATGTCAACGAACACCCGCATGGTCTGATTGGCCATCTGCAGGTGCCAGCCTTCGTGCGGTTGGGGCTTCAACGAGATAGGCCCTCCCTTGGCTTCGGAGCCGGCGGCTGGCGACTTCAGCTTCATGCCGCCCTTTGGCACCGCCAACTCGTAGACCGCCATGGATCTCTCTTCCCGATGCGCCGCCAGCCGGAAGCGGTCTTTCAACAGACTCTGAATCATCAACCGGCATTGCGCCATGTCGGTTCCGGGCGGGAGCTTCGCGTCGATATCGAACTGCGCCGTTTCGATCCAGTCCGGGCCCGAATACTCGCGGCGGCGTATATCGTAAGCAACCATCAGGTAATTGAGCAGCGTGAGATTCCGGCAGGTGAGCAGCCCAGGATCGGAAGTCCCGGGCCCACCGGTGCAGCCGGTCTTGACGGATTTCCAAGCGTCCGGCGGAGATGGCTTGACGGAGGCAACCTCGAATTCGGGGATTGGGGCGGCGGTTTGAGCGTGGGCCGCGGAGCACGCAAGAGCGAGCCAAACAAGGATGACCAGCTTCATGTGGCGAGCCTCCTGGCAGGGTTGACGGAGAGGGTTGGAATTGCGTGCAGGGGATTTGCGCGGCCCGGCCTAGCGGCTGGTTTGCAGGCGAAGACGGCTGATGCACGAGGGGACAAGTCCCGCCACTGCGATCAAACCGCACAGCCACGCGAACCAATTGCCGTGGCGGGTGTAGAAGGTCTCTTCCGATATGTAGCGGAAGCCGCTATAGGAGGTGGCTTGGACGTAGGAGGGCAAGGCGCCGCGCACGCGGCCGGCGGAATCGATGGTCGCGGTGATGCCGTCGTTGGTGGCGCGCAGGATCCAGCGGCCGTTTTCGGCCGCGCGCATGCGCAGGATATCCAGGTGCTGCATACGGGCGGCGCTGCGGCCGAACCAACCGTCGTTGGAAATATTGAACAGCACTTCGGCGCCCTTGGCCACAAATTCGCGCACGAAGCCCGGAAAGACCGATTCGTAACAGATGAAGGCGCCGATCTTGTGCGCGCCCACGGGCGAGACCACCACGCGGGTTCCGGCCGCGAAATCCCCGGCTTCGGTCGAAATCTTGCGCGTCAACCAGCCGAACGGCCATGGCACGAACTCGCCGAACGGCACCAGGTGGACCTTGTCGTAACGGCTCACCGCGGTACCAGCGGGCGAGACCAGCTCGGCCGAATTGGTGGGCGCGCCATCCATGGTGCGGCCCACTACGCCTGCCAGAAAATAGGCCTGGGCGGTTTGGGCGAGCTGATTGGCAAAGCCGCGAAAGCGGGGATCTTCGTCGTAGTAGAGCGGCGCGGGCACTTCCGGCCACACGACGATGGAAGGCGGGTTTTGCTGCTCGGTGAGCACACCGCGCGAGGTCAACCCTCCCAGCTCGTCGAGCATGCCGGTAAACGATTCCGGGGTCCACTCCTCGCTTTCGGAAAGGTTCGGCTGGACCAGCAGCGCGGTCTCCCGCCCGCGCACCTGGTCCGGCAGCGGCGGCAGCACCAGAGCGAACAGCACCGCCAGCAGCCAGAGCAGCTCGATGCGCGGGCGGCCCATGGCGGCCAGGGCCAGCGCCGTGCCCATCATGGCGAACAGGAACGAGATGCCCCAAACGCCGGTGATGGGCGCCAGGCGCAACGGCAGGCCCATGTCGATTCCGGCGTTGCCCAGCGCCAGCCACGCGAATCCCAGGCTGCCGTGGGTGGCTTCGATGGCAACCCAAAGCGCGGCAACGGTTGGGATCGCCCACCAACGCCGCATCAGGACACCGGCCACGAGCGCGAACACGCCCATGTGAATGCCTTTGGCGAAGGCGAACAGGGCCAGCAGCGCCCAGCCTTCGGTTGGCGGCATACCGCCGTGAACCGACAGCACGAACTGGATCCAGTAGCAGACGCCGGCCCAGTACACCACGCCGCACACCCAACCTAGCGCAAAGCGCCGCCTGGGGCTGGCTTCCCGCGCGGCAGCCAGGAGCAGGGGAGTGAGCGCCACCGGGGCCAGCCAGACGTAATGAAATTTGGGGAAAACCAGAATGGAGAGAAGCGCCGATAGGAGAGCCAGTATCCAGTTCAGCATAGAAGCTTTCAGCGATCAGCGATCAGCCAGCTTGGGGTAGCTGAAAGCTGACCGCCGATCGCTGAAAGCTTCCAGAGCGGCCGCACTCACCTCGTCCGCCATATACGAGCTCCGCACCAGCGGGCCGCTGAATACCATCTTGAAACCCAACCCGAGTCCATGCGCGCGATAGGCTTCGAAACGCTCCGGGCTCACATATTCCACTACCGGCAGATTGTGGCGGGTGGGTTGCAAATACTGGCCGATGGTGGCCACATCGGCGCCGCTCGAGCGCAGATCGGTCAATAGCGTCCGGACTTCCGTTTGGCTCTCTCCCAGGCCCACCATGAAGCCGGACTTGGTCAGCACGTCCGGCCGGTGACGGCGAGCGAAATCGAGCACGGCCAGCGACTGGCGGTAATCGGCCTGCGGGCGCACGCGGGGGTAGAGGCGCGCCACGGTTTCCATATTGTGGTTGAAGACGTGGGGGCCGGCATCGAGCACGCGCGCCACGGCATCCGGATCGCCGCAAAAATCCGGTGTCAGCACTTCGACCCGCGCATCGGGCAGGGCGCGGCGAACCTCGCGCACGGTGGCGGCGAAGTGGAGGGAGCCGCCGTCGGCGAGGTCGTCGCGATTGACGCTGGTGATCACCACGTAGCGCAGGCGCATCTCGGCCGCCATGCGGGCTACCTGGGCGGGTTCGGCGGCGTCCAAACGGCGGTCGTCGCCGCGGCGTAGCTTGGGCACCGAGCAAAAGCCGCATGCGCGGGTGCAGCGTTCGCCCAGAATCATGAAGGTGGCGGCGCCGCGGTGAAAGCACTCGTGAATGTTGGGGCAGCGCGCCGATTCGCACACCGTGTGCAGGCCTTTTTGGCGCAACGAACCCTTTAAACGGTTGAGCGACTCGAAATGCGTCGGACTCTTGCGCGCCCACTCGGGCAGGCGGGGATGCGGAGCGTCGACGCCGGCGTTGATTTCGACGAGGGGAGCGCTCACGCTATTTCCGAATCGGATGGAAGCCGGCGCTTTCGAGCTCCGTCTTGGCGTGGGCCATGGCTTGGGTGGTGTCGTAAGGTCCTACCAGCACGCGGGTGAGATTATTCGGTCCGGGCGTGGTGAATGCCGGAAAGCCCTTATCCTTGAGGGCGCGCACCACGGTTTCGGCATCCGATTGGCCCACCGACATTACCTGCCAGCAGGTGCCCGGCTGCAATTCCGCGGGGGCCTGGCGCGCCGGGGTCGCCGGTGCGGGGGCCGGCGCCGCAGGCACGGTGGCTGGCGCCGCCGCCTCGTTGGCAGGCTGCGCCGGTTGCGCCGGATCGTGATCGAGGGGCGCGGGAGGCGGTTCGGCCGCCGGTTGCGCCGCGGCTGCCTGGTCCTGCGCCGGCGCGGCCGGTTGTGCCGTGGCGGTGGGTTGCGGACGACCCATCACCGGAGATCCGCCCGACTCAGCCGCCGTCTTGCCCGATCGCGGCGAATTCTGCCCTACCATGTAACCCATGGCGAAGGCTGCCGCGAACAGCAAAACCACGATGAAGAATCCGCTGAGCAACTGGCGGTTGCCCACCACTAATTCGAATTCGCCGGTTTCGTTGTTTTTCATCCGTTAAGAGCCTGCCGGGGGCGCCGGAGCCGGCTTGCCGACCCGGTCTAGCGCACGTTCCAAAGAAGTAATTATATCCAGCGGCAACGGGAAGACAATGGTTGTATTGTTTGCCGCGCCGATATCGACCAAAGTCTGCAAATATCGGAGTTGGATGGCCGCCGGCTGCCTCTGGATCACCTCCGCCGCCATGGCCAGCTTTTCCGAGGCCGTATACTCGCCGTCGGCATGAATGATCTTGGCCCGCTTATCGCGCTCGGCTTCGGCCTGCTTCGCGATGGCGCGGATCATTTGGTCCGGCAGGTCCACCTGTTTCACTTCCACCATGGTTACCTTCACGCCCCACGGCGAGGTGTGCTGATCGAGGATGGACTGCAGGCGTAGATTGAGCTTTTCGCGCTGGCTCAACAACTCGTCCAGTTCCCCTTCGCCAAGCACGCTGCGCAGCGTGGTTTGCGCCAATTGCGAAGTGGCGTAAAGGAAGTTGGATACTTCCACCACCGCCAGGCGCGGATCGATCACGCGGAAATACACGACCGCGTTCACCTTGACGGTGACGTTGTCGCGGGTGACGACATCCTGCGCCGGCACTTCGAGGGTATCGACGCGCAGCGAAATGCGCACCATTTTATCGATGGGCGCGAACACCAGAATCACGCCCGGTCCCTTGGGTTGCGGCAACAACCGCCCCAGCCGGAAGATGACTCCGCGTTCGTACTCGCGGAGGATCTTAATCGCGCTGAGCAGATAGAGAACCACGATCACAATAGCTATGGTCAAGAAATCCGGCATGAAATCTCCTTGGGGGTCGTAGCTCTTGACGGGAAGCCGTCTGCAGGCCAAAAGGCCTGCTCGACATGGGGGCGGGCCACAAATGGCGCGCCGGGAAGGCCGCCCGGGGGGTCAAGACGAATGTTATGGAGCAGTAGTAGAACACAGGGCATAGGCTACTAGGCCATCGGTTCCACCTTCAGTTGCAATCCGGCAATGGCGGTGACACGCACTTGCGCGCCTGCCGCCACGGGGCTGGACGACACCGCATCCCAGTATTCCCCGTGCACAAAGATTTTGCCTGCCGGCGCGAGAGCGGTCATGGCGGACCCGATTTCGCCCACCATGCCTTCGGCGCCGGTCTGCGCCTTGTTGCGCCGGGCGCGAATCGCCAGAGACAGGAGCAGCACGGTGATGGCCGAGAATGGCAGCGCCAGCGCCAGCGCCGTCGAAAGGTGTACCCGCATCTCCGGCAGCGGGCTATCCACCAACATCACCGCGCCCAATACCATCGAGAACGCTCCCGACACGGCCAGCACGCCGTGGGCGGCGAACTTCGCTTCCAACACAAATAGAGTGATCGACAGCAACAATAGCGCCGCCCCGAGCCAGTTGATCGGCAGGACCGTCAAGGCGGAGAGCCCCAGCAGAAGCAGAATGGCGCCAATTGCGCCCGGCGCCACCAGGCCAGGCGAAGTGAATTCCACATAAATCAAAAGTGCGCCGATCACCAGCAGAACCAGGGCGATATTGGGGTCGGCGATGGCGGCGATTACTTTCTGGCGCAAACTTGGCTGGTAGTCTTCGATTTCGGCGCCGGCCAGGTGAAGGGTCTGGGTAGTGCCGTCGAATCGAGTCACGGTGCGGCCTTCGAGCGCCGTCATGAGGGCGTTGTCGTTGGGGGCGACCAGATCGATCAGATGCTGGTCGAGCGCCTCGCGCTCGGTGAAGGAATGGCTTTCGCGGACGGCGGTTTCGGCCAGTTGGCTGTTGCGCCCGCGTTTGGAAACGATGGAACGGAGATAGGCCGCGGCATCGTTCTCCACCTTGGCCTTCATGACGGCATCCATTTCTCCGCCGTAGGCCACCGGGTGCGCCGCTCCGGTATTGGTGCCTGGCGCCATGGCGGCGACTTCACCGGCTTCCAGCAGAAAGAACCCGGCCGATGCGGCGCGTCCTCCGCTGGGCGCCACGTAAGCGATCACCGGCACGGGGCACGCCAGCATCTCTTCGATGGTTTCGCGCATGGCGTCCATCAGCCCGCCGGGAGTGTTCAGACGAATCAGAAGCGCGGCCGCGTGCTCCGCTCGCGCTTGGGCGATGGCGCTGCCAACTACCTCGGTTGTGACCGGATGCACGATGCCGTCCACATCCACCGCGATCACCTTCGGCGGAGCGGCCAGCGCTTGCGCTGCCAGCGCAAACGCCACGCAAATTAGAGCGCTCAGGCGCATCCAGTCTTCCTGACTGTTACAACTTCACTATATCCGATCTCAAGACCGCAGAGTCCGTAATTTGAGGGTGTTGTAACTCACATGGCGGCGGTGAGGCGGAAGAGGCCAGCCCTGGGGTCGGCCGCGGACCGGGGGAAGAGATTGGCCACGGATGAACACAGATAAACACCAGATGAAACCAATGACGTTATCGGCCTTCATCGGCGGCTGCGGGCGGAATTGGATGCCCTACTCTGCTAGAAGAAACAGATCGGTAGTAGGACAAATAGAAAGTTTTGATTAGGAAATTGCCTCTAACTCCGATACAATTGAACTATCCATCTCAATCGGGAACAGGGAGAAAGACGAGTCGCATGCCGAAGAAAAGTGCCGTTGAAAAAGAACATGTTTCCGCAGCCGCAGCCGCTGCCCCCGCACGCGCGCGCCGAAGGCCCGTTGCGAGCAGTAAGAAGCACGCCGCCGCCGAGCAGGTAAGCACGGAAACAAGGACCGCCGAATCTACGGGCATCGCAGTCGGACCGTCGCGTGAAGAGATTGCCAAACTGGCCTACCTGTATTGGGAAGCGCGAGGGCGCCAGGGCGGAAGCGAAGAAGAAGACTGGCTGCGGGCGGAACTGACATTGCGCGGCCGCTAGGCGCCGCCCTGTTTTAGTACCTTCTGAGCACGGCCAAGAGCCGGCCCTGAATTTGCACGTCTTCCACCGGAACCAGAATCGGTTTCAACGCCGCGTTGGCGGGCTGTAACCTCACTGTGTTCTCGTCTTGCCGGTAAAACCTCTTCAAGGTTGCGTCGGTGCCGGCTACCAGCGCGACGACGATCTCTCCGTCGCGCGCCTGGTTGGTGCGCTCCAGCAGGATCATGTCGCCATCGCAGATGTGATCGTCGATCATCGACGTGCCGCGCACTTCCAGGGCGTAGACGTTGGGATTGCCGGTGTAATCGGCGAACTGGAGCACTTCTTTTTGCTCGATCGCTTCCACGGGAGAACCGGCCGCAATCCTGCCCAATAACGGAATTTCCGCAGCCGCGGTGCGCTGGCGGCGCCGCTCCTGCGCATACTTCGGAGATAACTCGAGCGACCGGCTCTGGTTATAGCCCCGCTTCAGGTAGCCTTTGTTCTCCAGCACGGAGATATGCTTATGCACGGTTGCCAGAGAGGCCAGTTCGAGGCCCTGCGCGATTTCTTCGTAGCTGGGGCAGTACCCGTTCTCATCGACGAACTGCGCCAGAAAATCCAGCACCTGCTTTTGCCGTTTGGTAAGTGCCATCGCCCATCCTGTGTTTCTATTGTGGGCGAATAAAAAGAGAAAAGTCAAGGAAAAATCGAGGGCGCAGAGCCGTGCGGCCCGTGTGGAGCGGTTGAGTTCAGAACGGTTCAATCGAGGAATGGCGGCCGGAGCAGCACGTGTTCTTCCGAAGCTGGGCTGGCGACGCCACGTCTCACAAAACGCGGGCTACGGGATCACGACCAGCCGGCGACCGTGCATGTCGCGTTCCCATGCGCCCTCAATGTCCCTGAGAGCGACCCGCTCGCTGTCAACCCTCAGCAGGCCCTGCGCTGCATGGTTCATCACCTGTTGAAGGACAGCGGTCAGAACCTCCCGAGGGGGGATGCCAGCCGTCCCCAGGATGCTCAGCGCTGCGCTCCGCAGCACCGCTGCGGGAAGCGTGATGGTTGGTCCCGCACTCTCGCCCACTTCAACGAGACGGGTCTCCGATCCGGCAACCGCAAATTCCGCGCGCGCGACGGCCGCGAGCAGGGCTTCCGTTGGCGCACCCCACAGGTAGTCGACAATCACATCGAAACCCTTCTCGCCGGCCGCGCGGCGGAAGGCTTCGATCAAGTCTTGGTCTGGCTGGTTGAGCCGTATTGTTTCATCCGCGCCAAGCTGGTGCAGCTTATTCAACACTTCTTCGTTTCGTCCCGCGGCCACGACGCGTCCAGCGCCCAGAATTTTGGCTATCCGCACGGCCAACTTACCGGTGACCCCCGTCGCGCCAAGAATCAGGACGGTTTCGCCCGGAGCGAGTCTAGCGCGGTGCTTGAGCGAAAGCCAGGCGGACACGCCGGGGTTGGGAATCGCGGCGGCGATCTCGTCATCCAGGTCGTCGGGGACCGGAAAGCACTGCGCTCGCCGCACGACGGTGTGCTCAGCCATTGCGCCGTACGGCCGCCGTGGCCCGCCGAAGAACACTCGCGTGCCATCGTCCAAGTGTCCTACGCCGTCCGCGCCGCACACGACCGGCAGTTGGCGCGGGCTGGCATAGTGCGAGCCTCTGGCCAACTGCTTGTCCACAGGCTTCAGCGCCGCGGCGCGGACATGTACGATCACCTCACCCTCGCCAGGATCGGGATCGGGGAACGGTTCGAACCGAGGTGGCTTCCCGATCGTATGCAGAACAGCGGCATTCATCATTTTTTCTCCCTCTCTCATCCGATTCGCTCCGGGATCGCAGCTCGCTACGCGCGCTTTGCCCGGCTGCTCGACTCTCTCTATTTTCTACGGTAGCCGCCTGGAGGCGTCCCTGCCAACGGAGAAGTGGCGATTGGGGCCGTACCATAGATGAATGGGCTAAGGACGCGGGCATGGCCCGGCGCACGTTCATGCGCGCTTTTTCCCGCGAAATGTGCATGCCGTTCGGCCGTTGGCGGCAACACGCACGACTGTTCGCCTCTCTCGAAATGCTCGCGCAAGGAATGTCTATAACCGATGTGGCAATCGCGGTCGGTTATAGCAGCGTGAGCGCATTCAATGAAGTATTCCGTGCCGCACTCGGAACAACCCCGCAGGCGTATTTCGGGCGCGGCGAAAGGAGGAGCCCTGGGCAAAATGATGCGACCCCTAAAGGACATTGGGAATGGCGCGAAGACGACAGCTCCCCTGAGTAGCCGCGAAGTGGCGGGCGGTCCCTGCGCGGCACCTCTTCACCTAATTGCGCGACCCGCAAACTCGCCGCTACGGCGTCTATCATTGCCTATCCACGTTCCCAACTCAGGCGGTCTACTTGCCGGGCTCGTGGGATTTCAGAATCCGTAGCACTGAGAGTATTGTGTTCCAACTGCGCGTTGTCGCCGGCGCCCCAAAGAGCCTGTCGATCTGGCCGAGATAGCCAATCGTTTTCATGTGGCGGCGGTACACCCCATACACGAGACGATTCTTCGAGCCAATGATTCGCACCAGCCACTCCCCACCTTCGGGAAGAGCAATCGGAAGAGAAACTCTGCGTCGTCCAGCCTCCGACAGGATGCTTACAAATTGAACAACATCTGCGGGCGGTGGCTCAGATCCAAACGGATTGTCCATCTCTAGTCGAATCAGATCACTGCCGTCGCAGAAAGCGATTGTTGCTTCAAACGGTAGCTTCCGGCGCAATTCGGCAAGGAACTTTGCGCGCAACCCAGGTTTGCGAACGACAAGCGTGCCTGCGGCGCCCACGTTCACGGCATCGTAGATGCCCAGTTCTTTGGCGAGCACGCTCGGACGAAAAGCCCTGTGGCCTCCAACGTTGATACCCCGGAAGAAAACGATCAAAGCCATGCTGCCCATTGTTGCAGCACCGAAGTATCGAGGAGAAGCGGAAGCGGTCGGGCCTGACGATAGATAACGTGTAGTCGCGTAGCGTTTATCAACTCCCTGGCGCACGGATAGAGTTCCCGGCCGGATCACGCTATTCGGAGACACAAACCAGTGACAGGCTACGTGTTTCCACTTTTCCGACCGGCCAGTCGGTCGGAGATAGGAGACCTCCGCGGCCAGGTTCCGGCTCCGGGCGCCTCCTGGCGCACACAAGTGTCGGCCCGCCCTCAACCAAGCGCCTTGCCATCAATCGGTTAGCCGGAATCGCCGCCTTTGCTCACTTGCCCTCAAAAACCTGGTCACGCCGCATTTAATCCCGTAACCTACTGAAAACAAACCGCCAGCCAAAAACCGCCTTTCCCCGCCGTTCTATCATGGTGGAGGGAAGGAGAACTCGTCGGTGAGAGCGAACAAGGCGGCCCGGCACTCGTGCCAGTCGTTCTGGGACCTACCCCGGCACTTTGTTCCGCTGCGAACGGAAAAAGCGTAAGAATGCACAAATTGCACAAACCAATGCGGGGCGCACTAGTTGTCGAGACTGATCCTAACCAACAGAAATGACGATGTTTACCTATGCCGCAGTTTTGTTTTTTCAAACCGCGTTGCCGATGTTCGGAGGTCCGGCTGAGGATGCTCTCGAACGTGGCGAGTACCTCACGCATGAGGATGTCGGCCGGCGTCTCGGTCGTTTTCTAGACCCCTGATGGACGTCCGCTGGTCGCTGCCCGCATCAAAGAGACTTCTGGGCGCCGATGCCCGCGAGGATCAGGGCGATGGCGCAGCAGAAGAGGGCTAGAAATGCCGCCACGAGGGCTTTGGTGACGAGTTTCTGATCGTGGAATTCTTTCCACCGCACCAAGCCCCACATGGCGGCGACCACCAGGGACGCCTGCGCCAGAGGAAAGCCGATGGGCGAGGTGGAGCGAATCCGGTCGGGCAGGGAAGCGATGGCCACGAGAATGGCGACAGTTCCCACACACCAAACCGCGCCGCCCGCAACACCCCAGAGGTGCTGCCGCAAAGCGCCGGAAAAGTATTCGAAGATATCCACCGGCTCACCCTCCACCGGAAGATTCATGAGAAACAGGTTGAATACGAAGGTAGAACCCAGAATGCCAAAAGAGAGCAACAGGGGCATGGCATAGGGGCCCAAGCCCAGATCGCCTTCCGAGCAACCCTGGATTATGGGTAAGCTAGCGCCGGTTAACAGGCCCGCCGCCAGCGGGAGGACGATACCCTTGACGGCGCTTGGGCGCCGGGTGCTCTTGGCCTGGCCGCGGCGCGCCAGAGTTTCGTGGCGCTGGCGGATGGCCTGGGCGTAGGCAGCGCCGGCCAAACCGAGGGCCGCGATCGAGACGGCAAGTCCGGTATACACCAAAGCCGAATCGCCGCTGGGGTGAAGCACAGTCTCGACCGCCGTACCGACGAGCAGTGCGGTTCCCACCCCCAGCGGGAACGCGACGGATAGTCCCTCTATGGAAACCGCCGCCAACAGGAGCATATTGCCGAAGTTGAACACCACGCCCGCCAGAACGCCGAAGAACCACTGGCGCTTGCCGGCGTGCATCAAATCGTCAATCACGGAAAAGCCGTCGAAACCCAGGTTGCCGAACGTGAATGCAAGCAGGATGGCGGCCGCGACCAGGCCGGCAGCGAAGTCGAAATAATACAGCTCGAATCGCCACTTACCGCTGAACTTGAACGTGGTTGCCCAGGAACCCCAGCAAAGAATGCCGAGGACCATAAGCAACATCGCGATGAAAGGCGTCGGGGCAAGAATCATGGAATTACCTGGAACTGTGAGGGTACTATGCGGTTTCCCAGCGGGTCAACCGTGGTCAATTGCGGCGGTTGGCCCGGGATCTGTTGGACATGCAGCGGCCGGTCGCGGACGGAACACTCCGGCAGCGGTGTGACGGTATAGTAATTCAGGCCGTAGCGCCAATTGCGATGGATGTTATCGACGCAGACTTGGCCGGCCACGGGGGCAATCCGCTTCCAGATGGGGCGGGCGGAAGCGATGCGGTCCACTTCCGGAAGAACGGCGATCTTCCAGTCGACGATGTTCAGGGTGACGCCGCCGGCGATCACGAATACCGCGGCCAGCCGCAGACCGCGCGAATCCAGAAGCCAGACCAGCCCGGCGGCTAGCACCGGCAGCAACCAGGTCCAACGAAAGGCTGGCACAGGGGCTTTGGAACTTCCCCATGCGATGGCTTCGGGCAACATGGGACCGAGGACGGGAAATGCGGCCATGAGCAGGGCGCAGCCGGCCAGCCAGAAGCTGCCAACGGTTCGGCCGGCCGCGGATTCATTGAGCGCTACGCCAGCCAAGGCGGCCACCGGAGGCAAAAGCGGCAGGACGTAACCGGGCAGTTTGTTTACCGGGACGGAGAAAAACAGCAGCCCCCAAATTGCCCAGGCGAACAGGAAGCGTTGGCGGATGTCCGGCGTTCGAAATCGGGTTGCCGCCAGGGCGGCCAGCGGAGTCCATGGCACCAGAGCCAAGAGCAGCACGGGGAAGTAATACCAAAAAGGCTGGCTATGCAAGAGAGCGCCGGTGAAGGCGCGCTCCACGTGGTGCTTCCAAAAGAAATCGAGCAAGAAAGCGGCGCCATTTTTCAGATAGCAGGCGGCGTACCACGGAGCCGTCACCAGGATACACGGCAACAACAGGCGCGCCAGAGCGCGTGGAAAGCGATTGCGAACGCCCAACAGGAGGGGCAACGCCAGGGCAACGGGAACCAATCCTTTGGCCAGGATGGCCAGGCCGAACATGGCGCCGGACCAGGGCAGCCACTTTTGATCGCCACGGCTAACCCACGGAATCGCCAGTAGCATGGCGGCCGCGAAAGTGGCCGACATGGGCAGGTCGGTGACTCCGACCTGGCTGTACAGCAACCATTCGCCCGAAGTAGCCAGAATCAAGGCGGCAAAGGCCGCGGCACGCCATCCGAATTCGCGCCGCAAAATCCAATAGAAGAAAAGCAGGAAGGCGACGGAGAGGAGGGCCACGGGCAGGCGCGGCGCCAGGTCCGGGCCGGCGCCAAAACGAAACGCCAGGGCGGCCATCCAATAGTAGAGCGCCGGTTTTTCAAACCACGGCTCGCCCCACAAGCGAGGGGTCACGAGGTCGCCGGTATCGGCCATGGCGCGCGCCACCGAGGCGTATCGCGGTTCGTCGGGCAGAATGACGCCCATGGCCGTGAGGCGATAGCAATACGCGAAATAGAGGAGCGGTAGAGCTAACCACACCAGCCAGCGGGCGGGCGAAAGTGGGGACCGTGCGCCGCCGGTTTGGACATCGAAGGGGTTATCGGGGCAACTTGGGACAGTGCCCGAGTTCCCCCACGGGCTCCTAGCCCGCATCGCTCACGCGCTTTCTCCCGCGGCGCGGGATAAGGCCGCGCTGCTGGAAATGCGGATTCGACATTCACTTTATTATAGGGTCGGAGCCGCGCCGTCAACTCCAGTACAATAAAGAACATGTTGCGATGGTTGCGGTTGGGGGCATGTGTTTGGCTGCTGGCGCTGGCTGCCAGCGGGGAGGATTCCAAGAAGTCGGCGCTGGACAAACTGACGCTGGAGGCGTACGTCCGCCATTTGTACGTGCTGGACAAGCTTGTCACGGTGACGGTCGGGGACCCGAAGCCGGCCTCGCTGCCTGGATTCGTGGAAGAGACCGTGCATGCAGCGCTGGGAAACCAGTCGCAGGACTTCACGTTTTACATCAGCCAGGACGGCAAACATGTCATTCAGGGGAACGTCTACGACATCAACGCCAATCCCTTCAAGGCCGATCTGGACAAGGTCAAAACGACAGGCGCGCCGGGCTGGGGCACTTCCGGAGCGCCGGTGGTAGTGGTGGAATTCAGCGACTTCGAGTGCCCTTATTGCAAGGAGGAAGCCCTGCAGATTCGCGACCACCTGCTGGCAACCTACCCGACGCAGGTGAAACTTTACTTTAAAGAATTTCCGCTCGAGAGCTTGCATCCCTGGGCGAAAACCGCGGCCATGGCCGGGCGCTGCGTTTTCGCACAAAACAACGACGCGTTTTGGGCCTACCACGATTGGGTCTTCTCGCACCAGGAACAGATCACGCCGGACAATGTGCGCGCGCAGATTATGGACTGGGCAAAAGGCCGGAAGGAGCTGGACGCGCTGAAGCTGGGACAGTGCATCGATACCAAGGCGACCGAGGCGGAGGTCGACGCCATCGAGGCGCAGGGGCGGGATTTAGGGATCAACGCCACCCCGACGCTGTTCATCAACGGCCGGCGCCTGACGCAAGCCCTGGAATGGAGCGGCTTGAAAAGCATCATCGACTACGAGATCGAATATCAGAAGACGGCCAAGGACGCGGGCGACAATTGCGGTTGCGATCTCAAACTCAAGCTGCCGGGCGCGCCGGCGCAGACCAAACCGGGCCTATCCGGCATCAAGCATTAATGCAGCAACCGCTTCCTAACGGTCGCGGGGGTAGTCGGCCATAATAGAGTGATGCCTTGCCTCCTGCTCATCGCGATTGTGGGTTTCCCGCGCCTGGTGATGGTGCTCCTGTTCCTGTTCACCACCTACCTGCAACATGCCTATCACAACATCCTGATTCCGGCACTGGGCTTTGTGTTTCTGCCGCTCACGACGCTGGCGTATGCCTGGATGGTGAACAACCACGAGCCGATCGTCGGCGTGAATGCGCTGATTATGGTAGTTGCGGTGGTAATCGATGCCGGCGGCCTGGGCGGCGGGGCCTGGCACCGCAGCCGTCGCGACTGGTGACCGATCATCGCGGGGCTCAAAGTTAATTGGGACGGAACGAACTTACATCCACACTCATGCCGTCGGACCAGGTGAGGGGGGATTCGGCGCGGGCGGCTTTTACCTGCGCTTCGATGGAGCGCGCTTCGGCTTTGTGACCGGTGCGCCGCAAGAAGAGCGCGTAATCGGCGAGCACCGCGAGATAGGCGGGGTGCGAGGGCCCGAGGTGGCCCAAGGAATCGAGCGCCTGGCGGAATAGAGAACCTGCGTTCTCGCGCCGGCCGGCGATGAAATCCATGCTGGCCAGGTTGTGGTACGCGCGTCCCAACATCGGATGATACGGCGCCGTATCGTGCCGCAAGAGTTCGACGGAGCGCTCCAGCATTTGGCGCGCTTCCACATCGCGCTGCTGCCGATGGCGGATGACGGCCAAGTTGTTGAGCACGACAGCGGTCATCTCTTGGGTGGGCTGGCGCTCGAAAACCGCGAGCGCCTGGTTCAGCGCGGCCTCGGCTTCCTGGTAACGGTGCTGCCCAATCAGAATCTCGGCGAGAAAGTTGTGCGCGCCGGCCAGGCGTTCGTTATCGGCCGGGAAGAAACGCTCCTGCCGCGTGAGGGAATCGCGCACCAAGGTTTCGGCTTCGTGAAATCTGCCGCGCAGCCCCAACACGGTGGCCAGATGAGCTTCGATGACCGCATAGTCGGCGTTGTCCTTGCCGATAGCGGTTTGGACCTCGCCGAGCGCTGCCCGGAATTGAAATTCGGCGTCATCGAGGTGCGACAGTGCCTCGCTGGTGGACGCCAGCGCATCGCGCGTCACCCAGCAGCGCGGGTCGCGCGGCCCGAATGTCTCGGCCGCCGCGAGCGCCTGGCGAAGCGTCTGGGCGGCTTCGACGTAATCGGCATGGCTCAATTGTCCGCGGACGACCGCCATCTGCCGTTCCCACTGTTCGGCCCCCTGCTCCGCTCCAAATGCACTATTCATCAAACACAGACACACTACGACCCCGTATCGCACAGTCTCTCCTTTTTTGGACGGCGCCGCTTACCCAAGAGCGGGCGTCCGATGGACAAGGCCCCCGTCCGGCCAGGCAACTCAACCGCTAGAAGACAGCATCGCGACTCACGACAGAGACGATCGTACCAGCGGCCGCAGCGCCGAAACCATCCGAATCCTGCTGCCAATGTTAGACGCGACGCTGGGGATTCGGTCCCGGCTCTAGCCTGACGTAACGGACGTAGCACATGGAGACGCGGCCCTATCGGCCGGCGAATGCTCGAATATCCGGCGGCCAGCGCCGCATAGCAGACGGCGATTGTACACGCGACCGCCGTTGCCCCCAAGTTGGCCGCCACGATCAGGCCGGCGCCGGCCAGCAATCCTCCGAACCCGATGAATCCGAGTGTCAACCGTCGCGCCAGCGTGTGGTATGGCTGCTCCGACATTGGCGATGTTCTCCATTGCTGCCTGCGGTGACTTCTCGCGAGGCGTCAATCGATATATCGGCAAGTCAGGGAAAAACGTTAGGGGCCTTGCTCCTACGACTCCCAGCAGTTCGAGATAGAGTGGTTCCACCGATCGAAGACCTCTTCGTCGGTGAGCGGCGCCAGATAGTTCCACACGCGGCCGCGGGCGATCTTCCAACGCATGGCGGCGCCGAGAAAGCACGCGCCAACCGGCTCGGGCGCACGCGCAATTTCTTCCATCACGCGATCGAGCGATCCCGCCGTGGTGAAGTTGCGCAACTGGAACAGCAGGCGGTTCCGCCGGACGATGTTTTCGACGGTTTCCGCCGCATAGTGCCGTCCGATGGTGGCGCGCTGCGTATGGTAGGCGATCGATCCGGGCGAATACCACGAGTCGTAGCCCAGCTTTCGCGCGCGCCAACCCCATTCCACGTCCTCCCAGTAGAACGGGTCGTAAGCCGCGGCATCGAGGAACTTTCTCAGCAGTTCGGTTCGAAACAGCGACGCGCCGCCGCCGGCGTAGAAGGTCGGAACCGGGTTGCCGGATTTCGGAATCCAGTCGTGAATGGTAGCCAGGCCGGACTCTATCAATAGCGTGGTCCAGTTGGTTTCGTCGCGGAAGCGCGTCGCGTCTTTGAGAATCACCTGCGAGGCCACCGAGAACGTTTCCTCCGCGCGGCCGGCTGCCAGCTCGCCGAGCGCAGCAGGTTCCAGGATGACGTCGCTGTTCAGCAGGTACACCCAGTCGTAACGCACGCGCGCGAGGCCGGCGCGAACGGCGCCTGCGAAGCCCAGGGGCCGGTCATAGAAACGCCAGCGAACGCCGGGGTGCTCCCTGCACAGATGCTCGTAGCCGGAGCGCGGCGAACCGTTCACCACCACGATCGCTTCCAGCGGCTCGCGCCACTCGAAAGCGGCCGCGCGCACGCTCGCCAGGCAGGCGGTCAGCTCTTCCACGTTGTCCCATTCCGGAATCAGAATTGAAAGGCCCGGCTTCCATCGGCCGCCGAAGGGTGGCCTGAGCCGGCGGCGGTAGCGGCGTTGCAACCGCATCCCCCAACGGTCGATCGCATGCACGAAACGGTCTAGCGGCTCAAGCGCCGCCCGCCGCGCGGCGGTGCGTTCCGGGTCGACAAACTCTTTCGACACCAGAAGCGCCAGGGCGAA
Organism: Bryobacteraceae bacterium; assembly: GCA_049511335.1. Taxonomy (GTDB): domain Bacteria; phylum Acidobacteriota; class Terriglobia; order Bryobacterales; family Bryobacteraceae; genus JBEKYD01. The sequence goes on from JBEKYD010000001.1 coordinate 35,475, forward strand.
TCCAAGGTCGCGCCGGTCGGTGCCCACTCCGCGTTCCGAAGGCCGGTAGACATGCGCGGTACGAAACTCGAGCATCCAGGGCGCCGGCTGGTCCGCGTCCACCGCGAAATCCAGCCCGAACGGCATGATTCCCTCCCAAGGGTTCGTCACTCGTCCGATTTCGTATCCGTTCAGGCGGATCGAAAGCCGGTTCGGATGGTTCGCGGGCCCGGATGGCAGCATCCCGGAGACGTGCAACGTGCGCGAGCCCGGACGCGGTTCTAATATTGCCGCGGCCTGCTGGCTGCTCCAAATGTGTTCTTCGTCCGACGGCTCATGCCAGCCGTAGAGCAGTTGAGCGTTGAGGCCCCTCGCCGCAACGATCTCACTGGCACGCGGGCCGGGGCGGTAGGCTCGCTTCCACGGGCACGTGCGGCATTCCGGGACTTCCCCGCGCCGGTATCGCTCGCGGAAGCGCCGGTACGCTTCGCCGTGCCAGATCTCACCGATCGGCTGCTCCGCCAGGTTGCCCAACGGATGTTTGTCCAGCACCTCGCAAGCCACCACGTCGCCATTCGACAATACGTGCGCCGTCTCCCACGGGTTCTGCTCGCAGGAATAGATAAGCGCGCCCTGGGGCAGTTCCCACGGGTACGGAACCGGAACTTCGCCCAGCAGGCGGCCGCCGGCCGTCGACAATTCGTTCGAGATCGTGATGCGGATCTCCGGGTGGGTTCGCTCCGTCTCCGTCACCATGGCTCGCAAGCGGCTTTCAAACTCCGGCCGGTGCGTGCCGCCCGGCGTCAACTCAACATGGAAGGGTGCCGGAATCTCGTCGCGCCGCATCACCGGAAAGATCATGATTTCATGCAGCGCCAGTCGATCCGCGAGCGCAGCAACCGAACGAAGCTCGGCCAGGTTCGTGTCCATGGCGACGAACGCGAAATCGACGACTGGCGATGGCGGCGCCGCCCGGCACAATTCCAGGAAACTCACGAGGCGCGAGCGCAGCGTGGCGAACGAACTGTAACGATAGACTTCCGCAAACTTTTCGGGATCGGTGGCGTGCACGGAGACGGTGAGCCGGTCGAGCCCGCTCCGGCTCAAGGGGCCCAGAAGAGGCTCCGGCGCGCTGGCCATCGCGGTGACCAGCTCCACATACGCTCCGGCAGCCCGTGCCCGCTCGATGGCCGGGATCAACTCGGGGTAGACCGTGGATTCGCCCGAGTAGTTCAGCACGAACTTGCGCGGATCCACCAGCGCGCCCACCAGCGCATCGAACACCGCGAATGGCAGGTGGACGCCCGCGCCGCGCCGCATTTTGCGGGAACAGAAGATGCAGTCGAAGGGGCACTTCGACGTCAACTCCACCCACAGAGTGCGGGGCGTACGCGCGGCTAGAAACTCCGGAGGGCCCCCTTGTCTCTCTGTATCAGAGTCCAAACGCGGCCGCATATTTCACCTTGCCGCGAATCTGATCGAGAGGCCCGGGGCGGAGCTCCATCGCCATGAATGCTTCGGGAGGAAACGGGCTTTCGAGAGACCGTGCCTTCTCGGTGGAGAAGCCAAAGCGCGGGTAGTAATCGGGATGGCCGACAACGATGACGATGTGCTCACCCTGCCTCCGCAACCGATCCAGGCCATAGCCAATCAGCCGTCCGCCGATCCCCTGACGCTGGTGCTCGGGCAATACGGCCATCGGAGCCAACGCCACCGCCGGGACCGATCCGCCGCTTGTTTCAATCGACATCCGGCTGAACAGGATGTGCCCAACGATGCGGTTCTCCAGCTCGGCAACGATCGATGCAAGCACGACGCCTTCGGCGCGCAAGTTATCGACCAGGTCGGCTTCGTCCATGCGGCCAAATGCCGCTTGGTTGACCGAGTGGACCGCCGATCGCTCCTGAGTTTCGGTGCTCTCGTGACGGATAGTCAGATTGCTTTCCGGATGCACATGCCGATTTTAGCGCTACTCCCGCGCCCGGCCTCGGGTCACACGCGCAAATACCAGCCCTTCCGGTGCATCGCGTACGCGACCAGATACATGGCTCCCGTAAACACCAAGGAGTACAACAGCGACGCAATCGCAGGCGAGGCCAGCGGCGCGAAGAGCGTGCGATAGAGATAATGCTGCAGCGAGATGTGGCCGGACGCCGCGTTCCATCGGATGCTCGAGATCGCTTCGGCAGAGAACTCCGCCGCCATGTACACGGCAATCGCATTCATTCCCAGGATCACCAGCGGTCTCACGGGTTTGTGCCAGCCCAGGCCGTCCACCAGCCAGGCGAACATGGCGAAGACCACGAAATCGAGGCCCGCCATGAAGAGACAGAAGGAATCCGTCCAGAGTTTCTTATTGATAGGCAGCCAATAACTGCAGATGGCGCCGGCGGCGAGCAGAAGGTTGCCGGCCAGGAAGAGCCAGGTCATGCGCTCGGGCAGCGACCGGCGCAGCCGCAGCAGGTGGCCGGCCAGCACGCCAAACAGTGTGGTGGCAATGGCCGGAAGGGTGCTGACGATGCCTTCCGGGTCCCAGGTCTTAGTCTCTCGATAGTTATGGCTGCCCAGGACCATGCGGTCGATGTAGTGGGCGAAATTGCCGTCCTCGTCGAGGCGGCCGGGGCCGAATCCCGGCGCCGGAACCAGCGTCATCAACATCCAATAGGCGGCCAGCAGGCCGATCAGCCAACAGATTTGAGCGCGCAGACCGGTGTACAGAAACAGGATCGATACCACCAGGTAACAGATGGCGATCCGCTGCAGCACACCCAAGATTCGTTGCGTGCCCAGGTCGAAGAGAGGCGGCGCGTAAACGGCCAGCCCGAAGGCAAACAAGATGGCGGCGCGGCGGAAGATCTGCGGCAACAGGCGCGCGCGGGGAATGCCTTCGGCCAGGCGCTTGCCCAGAGAAAGGGTGATGGCGACGCCGACAATCCACAAAAACGTGGGGAACACCGTATCGGTGAGCGTCCAACCGTTCCACTGCGAGTGGCGCAACTGCGTATACGCGTCCCGCTCGCTGCCGTTGTTATTGACAAGCACCATGAGCGCCATGGTGAGGCCGCGGAAGGCATCGAGCGAAAGCAGCCGCCGCGGCGTGGAAGCGGGGGTCTCGAGGACCGGTTCGAGGGACGGTGCGACGGAGGTCGGGGTCATGCGCTTTCCTCTCCTGTAAAGGGTAACGCGCCGCCGCGTTCGTGATCGAGGAGCCAGCGTTTGCGGGCCAGGCCGCCGCCGTAGCCGGTAAGCGCGCCATTGGCGCCGATGACGCGATGGCAGGGAACCACGATGGCGACGGGGTTGGAACCGTTCGCCAAACCGACGGCGCGGCAGGCACTGGGCCGTCCGATGCGAGCGGCCAGTTGGCCGTAGGTGGTAGTGGAACCGGCCGGAATCCGGCGCAGCGCGGCCCAGACCTGGCGCTGGAATGGAGTGCCGCCGGCATCGACGGGGATGCGGTCGATGGCAGTCACGTCGCCGGCAAAATAGGCTTCGAGCGGTTCGCGGATTTCGGGCGGCGCGGCGGCGGGGACCAGGCGGCACGGGCCGTAGTGCCGTTCGAGGGCGCGCTCGAGGCCGTCGTCGCCGTGAAGGTCCAGCATGCGAAGCGCGGCCTGGCCGGCAGTGCCGCTCCAGACCAGGCGCAGCACGCCGATGGGCGAAGTCATGCGGTCGAGGAACAGGTCCATGGGTACACTCAGGGTACTGCTTTGGGGCCTGCTAGGGATGGCCGGCGTGCGGGAAACGATCAGGCTGCGCCGGCAAGCATCTTGGGGAGGCAACAATCGGTGAATTTCCTACCGCTGCCGCAGGGGCACGCCTCACTGAAGCCGGCGAAATCGGCGGCGTTGTGCATTCTTGTGCGATTAGGCGGCATTTGTGCGCCTACCGGGGCGGGTTTAGCGGCAGTGCGACGTTGTTTCCGTTCGAACGGGATGGGTGGCATCGCTTGCTCAGAGCCAGAAAAAGCTCTTCAAAACCGATACATGTTATAGTGTCGCATCAGGAGGAACGCTGAACTTATGCCGCGCGCGATTCCAATTCTCGCCGGCCTGCTCCTCTGCACTCTTGGCTTGAGCCCGATGGCTTGCCACCGTAGTAGCGATACAGAGCTGGAGACGTTGGATTACGCCAAGAGCACGATCAGCCTGGATGGCCCGGCTACTGCGCGGACCACCGGCGGCCACAAGATTGAAGTGGAGGGGCCGGCGACCAACCACGACAAGTTTCAGCACGACGTCTATTTCACGGCCACGCTTTGGGATGCTGGCGGCAACGCCGTGGGCACGGCCACCGGCAAGCTGGAGGATTGGCCGGCAGGGCATCGCGGTCTCTACAAGCTTGCGGGCACAGCGAAGTCTGCCGAGTGGGCGCGCGTAACGGTGGTGGTCTCCAACGTGAAGGAACATGTGAGGGGCCAGGCTGAGGATTAGGCCCGGATGCCTGTGCCAGGACCAAGCAGAGTCATCCGAGCCCAAGTGATGGCCGCGGCTTTGCTGTACATTGTTCTGGCGCGGTCTGCGGCGGCCACGGGCAACTACGTCCTGACGGCGGAGCTTCCGGCGACGCTCCGCAAAGGTGCGCCGGCCACTCTGCTTCTCCACGTTCACAGTGGAGCGCAGCCGGTGGACCACCTGGCCGCCTGCCTGGCCACTGCGCCACTTTTCATCAGCATGGAAGATGCCCTGGATACCACTCCCGCTAATGGCATCGATCTCGGGGCCGGCCCCGAGTCCGGCCTTCAGCCGGCCTGCAGCATGGCCATCGCGGGTGTCCCGAGCGGGCCCGGCACCTATGCCTTTACGTGGGAGCCGGACACAGCCGGCAGGGTGAACCTGAAGTTCACCGCCGGAGCCAGCGCCATCACCGTGCCCGCCGACGTTGACAGCGCACCCCCCAGTCCCGTGATCCTCGCCGTCTTCGTGGTCTTCGTCGCGCTGGTTTTCAGCATAGCCGCTTACGTGCGCCGCCGGTGGCCGGAAGCGGCGGCCCCATGAATCTATTGAGCATTCCGTGGATCAGGGCCGCGCTGCGCAGCCGTTTCTACCCCACGGCTTTTCAATGGACCACGGCAGCGGCGTTCGTTCTGGTTCTCTGGGCGGCGCTCTTCGGAACGAACAACGCCGGTCAGAATTTCGGGATGGCATTGGCCTGGACCGTCTGGTGGCCGCTGCTGCCGCTCTCTTTCGTTTTCGTCGGACGCTTCTGGTGCGCTGTTTGCCCCCTGGCTTGGCTTTCCGACCAGGTCCAGCGTGCAGTGGGAGTGCGGCTCTCCGCTCCGCGCGTCCTCGTGCGGTATGGCCCGTGGATCATAGCCGCGCTGTTCATCATGATCACCTACCCCGACCAGACGTGGCAATTCGACGATGACGCGCGTAAGACTGGCTATCTGCTGCTGGCGTTGCTTTCCGTGGTGATCTTCTTCGGGGCGTTTTTTGAGCGGCGGACGTTTTGCCGGTATGCCTGTTTCGTCGGGGCATTTGCCTCCAATTACAGCCGGGCCGGCGTGGTGGAACTCCGCGCCGAGCCGGGGCGCTGCCGTCATTGCCGTACCTCCGACTGCAGCCGCGGAACGGCCTCGATGCAGGGCTGCCCGGTCTTCCTTTTCGCTCCGGCCGTTGAGGACTCCGGTACGTGCCATCTTTGCGGGAACTGCGTAAAGAACTGCCCGCACGACGCGATCCGCATTTCGCCCCGCCTTCCCACGGCGGAGTTGTGGAACGTCCGCCAGCCACGGCTGCCCGATGTCGCCCTGGTGATGATCGTGATGGGCATGGTCCTGATCGAGCGCGCCACAGCGCTCCGTCTGTGGAATCCGCTGGTGGAGCAGACGGGTACGCTACTGCATTTAGATTCCTATGCGTCGTATCCCCTAATCCACGGATTTCTCCTCACGATGTTTATGTTGGCGCCGCTAGCAGGCTTAGTGGTCGCCAGCCTCCTCTCGGAAGCGCTGCACGACAAGGTAAGCCTCGCGAAGGTATTCCAGAACTCCATGACCTTCGGTTACGCCATGATTCCGCTGGCCCTTGCCAGCCACGTCGCACTCGTCTCGATCGCCTGTTGGAATGGTCCCGAAGCATTCCCTTTGCCTTCCTGGCGATGATGGACCGGTTTCCCGCCGAGAACCATGCGGCTTGGCTGCCCAACCCGACGGTTAGCCGAATTGAGATAGTGGTGCTGGCCCTGGGAATTGCCGGCTCATGGTATTCCGCTTGGCGCGTCGCTAGGCGGCGCGCGCGCCGGAGACCGCTGGCCGCCTGCCTGCCGCACGCGTTGCTGCTGCTGGGCGTGCTGGCTGCCAACCTTACCAACCAACGATGATCTTCATTTCTTCACGGCGCGCGGATGCGGCTTCTTCGCCTTCACGGCTTCCGCCCGTTTCAACGCCAGCGCTTCTTGGTGGCTGCGACGATAGCCTTCCTGCCAGCGGCGGAGAGCACCCGCTTCGGCTTCGGAACCTCGGACCAAATTCCCGAACGGCAGAGATAGATGGTGGTACACTTAGTCCGGGAGGTCCCAGCGCACGGCCGACCGGAAGTCTGACGCGTGGCTAACGTCCCCGACGGGATTGCCATAGATCCTCAGACCTGCAGAATGTGTTGGCCACCGCTCCTGCGACCTCCCCGCGCACCCACGCAAAAGCAACTCGACGCTACTTCTTCCCACTCGGGTCCAGAATGCGAGCACCGCGCTCGGCTGGCCGGATAGCTAGCAATTTGCCGACGTACTGGCGCCCGCTGCGCGCTGGGACCGGAATTCCACCAAGCGTTGGAAGACGCGGGCGTTGGAAAGGCGGGCGGCCCAGGCCCGCCTAATTAGCGTTATCATGGCCAAAGCCGGAGGCAGAACTGCAATGTCTACTCGCAGGAGATTCTTCGCACAGATGAGCGCCGCCGTGGCCGCGGCCCGCGTGCTTCCAGAGGCGGCCTATGCGCAACGCGCCGCCGTCAAGGGCGTCGGCCTCGCCAAAGACATGGTATGGCTCAACGCCAACGAAAACGCGGCCGGTCCGCCGCCGTGCTCGCTGGACGCCATGCGCGCCGTGATGGCATCGAGCGGCCGTTACCACTACAACGAATTCGGCGACATCTATGCCGTCATGGCCAAGGCCGAAGGACTCACACCGGAGCAGATCGTCGTCGGTTCCGGATCGAGCGAAGTGCTGCACACCGCGGTCGATCTTTTCACTTCCCCCACGCGGCCGCTGATCGGCGTGAACCCGGCTTACGAAGGGCCTCGCGATGTCGCCCGCAACCTGGGTCGTCCCGTGATTTTGACCAAGCTGCTCAATGACTACACTGCCGATGTCCACAAGATGGCCGAAGAGGCGGATCGAGCGCACGGCGGGCTCATCTACTTCTGCAATCCCAACAACCCTACCTCCACCGTCACCAGCGCCCAGGATGTCGATTGGCTGGTCAACAACCTGCCCGCCAATACCACCCTGCTGGTGGATGAAGCCTACATCCACTTCGTGGAACGGCCCGACGTGAAGAGCGCCCTGCTTTACGTACAACAGGGCAAGAACGTCATCGTGACGCGCACGTTTTCCAAGATTTATGGCATGGCCGGGCTGCGGGTCGGTTTCGCCGCGGCTCGGCCCGACCTCGCCGAACAGATGGCGCGCCTGGCGCTCAACGTGATCTCGATTGTGAGTGCGCGCGCCGTGGTGGCCGCTCTGGCCGACCGCGACAACATTCTGCGCGAGCGCAAGGCTGCGCTAGTCAAGACTCGCCGCGAGTTGACCGCATGGCTGCGCGAACGGGAGGTGAGGTTCATCGAGCCGAATGCCAACTTCGTTATGATTGACGTGGGCCGCAACGCGCGCGAATTCATCACCACCATGCCCACCATGGGAGTGGCGCCCGGACGCCCCTTCCCGCCGCTCGACAACATGCTTCGCGTCAGCATCGGCACGGATGCGGATATGACGAAGTTCCGCGAAGTTTTCTGGAAGGTCTACAAGGGCTAAACGGGCCCGTCAGCCGACAGAACACTACCGATATCTGAACGACTTTTGTGCTCATACCGTCCTCTCGTTGCCCGGTGGGCCAGTCAGGAATCGCCGTGCTGCCGGAGGAAGAATGGCGGAAACCGGTGCCCGAGTTGCGGGGCGGCGAGGACACGATCCCAGGGATTGGAGGTAGACCGGTCCGCGTGCTGGACGCCTTCTTCTTCTCCGAGGAAGGGTAGCGGAAGCGTCTATTTCTCAGCTCCCATAAATGGACTCTCGTTCCGATTGTGGTGTCTTGCCCGTGATGAGCGGGGCGCCGATCTCCCGCGCGATGCCCTCGACCTGGGCCAGATACCCGCCCATGATGAGGATGCGCCCCTCGGGGTAGCCGGCGAGGAGAGCGCGCAAGCGGACCATCTTCGCCGGATTCTCGGCGGCGATGCGGAACTGCGCCCTTCTCTCCGCAAGGGCGTACTCCATCCGCCGCTCGGCGCTCATCGGCACGCGCTCCTCCACGCAGGTGGCGGCCGCGATCCACGCTTGCCGCTCCAAGTCTTTCCATGGGACGTCGAAGCGCTTTGGCCCGATAAGCGCGAACACGTCTCCTTCCCGGCCGTCTTCCCGCACCAGGGTTGCGGTCAGGCCCAGCCGGCGGCGGGCCTGGAGGTCCGCGGTGGCGCGAAACACGGGAGCCGGCAGCAGGTGCACCTCATCGTAGACGATCAGTCCCCAGGAACGCGCCCGGAACAGATCGAGGTGCGGGAATTCGCCTTCGCGGTTCGCGCGCCAGGTGAGGATCTGGTACGTCGTCAGGGTCACCGGCCCGGTGTTCTTCCGCTCGCCGGTGTATTCGGCGATGTCGCCGGGTTGAAGGGTCGTCTTGTCGAGGAGTTCGCGCCGCCACTGCTGGACCGCCGTCAGGCTGGTGGTGAGCACCAGGGCGGTCTGCCCGACAAGTTTCATCGCAGCCATGCCGACGATGGTTTTGCCGGCGCCGCACGGAAGAACCACTACGCCGCTGCCGCCACGGTCGGATCCCGCCTGGTAGAAAGCCTCGGCCGCTTGCCGCTGGTAGTCGCGAACCGCGAACCCGGCGCCTTCTCGAAGCGCGATCGGAAACGGCTCCCCGGCCACGTAACCCGCCAGGTCCTCGGCGGGTTGGCGCGAAATCGTCCGGCGCTGAAGGTGGCCGACGGCGAATGGACGACCTCGGCCACGGCAGCGCGCTGTAATTCATCCAAGCCTTCCCAAACCGCGCGTAAACCCTCCCCTTCGAGGTGGCGGACGATCACATTGGCGATGTCCAGCTTCCTGGTTGGCACTTTCTCCCCGGTCAGCGCGGCGAGCTTCCGGAGTTCATCCGATGTCATGGATTCGAATGCCAACTCGATCCCACGCATGGTTTCATCGTCAAGGTATAGTTTCATGTCTTAAGGCGAAATCGCTCCTGTTTCTTCCTGCCATTCTCCCACGCCATACCGCGAACCTCATCGACCAGGAAGCGGACACGCCGGCGTTTACCCGCTACCTCATGGACGGGATCGGAAAGCAAATCACGCTGGCGATTACACCGCAAGCGCTGGCGGGCGCATCTTCCGCGGAGGTAAACTTGAAAGTTACGGATGCCGCCGCTCCCACTCTCTACGGAATTGAATTCACCGCGGATCACGGCATTGTCTCTGTCTTGTCATCGGGCTGGGGTTTCAAATTTCGTCCATTTTCTTCCGCGGATCAACTGCGGACCTTACCCATTTCCAACTTTCATAAGAAGAAGATGATCGATTGTCTGGCTGGACCGCCGCCGGCGCGATGCGTTTTTCAGCTTAACGCTATGCCGCCGGAACACTAGCCGGCAATCAGGTTTTCGTAACGGATTCAAGGGCCATGTCGAACGCCGTCACGGTGAATTTTCCGGAGGGATAACCCATGGAGCCGATTCTGGAGCTGGCAACCCGCATCACGACTCACCTCTGGTTCTTGCACGATCTCTTTCCCGAGGAGCCATCTCTTCGAAGGTTGCTAACGGGACCCTGGCGCAAGAAGACCGAACCTAAGGACTACGCGCGATTGCGCAATCTGCTCGATCTCGCGGACGTGAAAGTGGAGGCTGGCCTGTGGACGGCCGACGCCTGGCTGTGGCCCTACAGGAAGCCTCCCAAGCCAAAGAAGCCACTGTCGTTGCGCGAATGGTGGAGATGCCGCTCTTTACGGAAGGATCTTGAACAACTCAGGAAGGATTGGACCGGTCTTGCGAGGCACAAGAGAACGGCCCTTACCACGATAGAGGCTCGCGTCAAGGCTCTCCGCGATCACCCTCTCGATGAAGGACGCGAAGCTGAGGCATCGGCCGGACGCCAGTTCAGGACTCGCGAAGAACTCTTCGAATGGGTTGTCGAGGGGTTGCTCAGGATCGATGTGCTCAGCCGAGTGGAACTGGCGATGGCCTTCATGCCGGATCACAAGTTTTTTGTCGAGGAGCAGATCACGCAATCCGCCGAAAGCGCAAGGAGACACCGCGCGCCGCGCGTCTGCCCCGGATTGCCGGAGGAACTACAAGGCGGGCGCCTGCGGCAGAGCAGTCGGTACGATATGGCGATGGAGTGGCGGACACTCCTCGATGAGGCCAACACCCTTCAGCGATTCAAACTCCTGCTTGAGCCTACGGAGTTTCGCGAACTGTGCTTGGTTCTGAGCGTCCCCGTTCCATTTTCGATGGTGCTGCGCGACGAGCTGAACGAAATTGCGCGTTCGCGTACGACGCGCCTGAGTGACACAGAGCCGAGCGGCATAGACGGAGAGAATCGACTCGCTACGGGGGTCTTCGGGCCGAAATACACCCCCGAACGCCAGGCATTCCGCTCTCGTCTATTCGGTCTTGCGTTTTCGGGCGGCGGAATTCGCAGCGCCACATTCGCGCTCGGCTTGTTGCAATCGATGGCGGACCGCAACATCTTGCCGCAGGTCGATGTCCTGTCCACGGTCTCGGGCGGCGGATACATCGGAAGCTGGCTGATTTCCTGGATCAAACGAAAAGGCGGCGTGGCTTCGGTACAACAATCGATGTCGGGCAACGCGACTCCGAAGCCCTGCGCCAGCGCATCTACCGTGGCGCCCCAGCGTCCCGCGCCCGATCCTTACGGCCAGGTCAGCCGCAATGCCGATCCGGAAAGCGATCACGTGCGGCCGGTTCGCCTGCTGCGCCATTATGCCAGCTACCTTGCGCCGCGAAACGGCCTGTTCGAGGCCGACACGTGGACCATTGGCGCCACATGGCTGCGCAATACCTTGCTCAATCTTCTGATCCTGACGGCGTTCTTGGGAGCGCTGATTCTGCTGCCGCGCATTGCCGCCTATTTGCTGGTGCGCCAACTGTTCTTGACGGACACGGGGCACACGCCGGCTCTGTCGTGGCGTATGTTCGCGTTAGCAAGCGGCTTCGTATTGGCTGCCTGTTGGGTTATCGGAGCGCGCGATCTATCCAAATTCGGCCCCTCGCTGAAATCGCGAAAAGCGGGCGGCGCGGTGGCGCGGGGCGACAGCGACGCCGGGGTCGCGCTCACGCTGGGGCTAGCATTGATTGGGACCTTTTTTGAAATCGCGTTTTTCTGGTACGCGCAGCCCGCCGGCATCGATTGCCGGAGAGGCGGCGAAGCATGGGCGGTGACGGTTCTATTGGCGTGCGTCGTCCTCGGATTCTTCCGCAACCCGTGGGCGGTCAAAGGATGGAAGTGGTGGAAAATCGCCGTCTCGCTTCTCGCGGGCGCCACGGGCGGCGCGCTTGCCGCCGGCGTTTATTACATCGTCAAAAGCTATGCCAACGATACGGAACGCGGCGTCTGGTTCGCGGCTAGCATCGGCCTGCCGCTGGCGCTCGCTGCAAACGGCTTGACTGTGGTCCTCTTCGTCGGCCTGATGGGAAATCTCTTATCGGACGAACAGCGCGAATGGTGGGGCCGCATGGGCGCGCTGCTCTGCATCGCCATTGCGGCCTGGCTCATTGTCTGCGGCGTGTGTTTCTTCGCGCCTTTGGGTATTGCGCAGCTCGGCATCGCGGCGGCGGGCGCGGGCGGCGCGTGGGCGTTGATTACCGGATGGGGCACGAAGCTCGCGTTCAGCCCGAAATCGGGCCGCGACGGCGCCGCCGCGCCGGATTGGAAGACCGCTCTGGGGCTGGCGGTGGCGCCGCCGGTATTTGTGCTCGGGCTTTTGTGTCTCGCCTCTTTCGGCGCCTTTCTGTTAGTGGATTGGGCGATGACACTGTATCCCCAGGCCGCCTATGCGCCCGTCTCTCCGGACCTTCTGCGCGCCAGTTCGGCGCCCTCCGCGCGATGGATCGTCAATCACTATTGGCCGCTCCTCTACGCCGGCTCTTACATTCCGCTCGTTCTGATCTTGGCTCTTGCCGCCGTGTCCCTGCTGCTCGCCTGGCGCGTGGATATTAACCAATTCTCCATGCACAACTTCTACAAGAACCGGCTGGTGCGCTGCTACTTAGGCGCCTCGCGCGCACGCCGGCATCGGGCCGCGAACGCCTTCACGGGATTCGATCTCGAGGATGACATCCGGCTCGTGCGTTTCCAGCATGCCGATCGATCGCAGCCGGGAGACATGGCCTTGGATTGCCAGCCGGGCTATGCCGGTCCGTTTCCCATCCTCAATACGGCGCTCAACGTAACTCAGGGCCAAGATCTCGGATTGCAAGAGAGGAAAGCGGAATCGTTCGTCTTCACGCCGCTGTGGTCGGGTTTCGATTTTTCGCGCAGGCAGGCAGCGGTTAGAAACACGCAGCTCGGCGAATATGGCTACCGGCAAACGAGAGAGTTCGGCGAACCCGAGAACCTCGGCGCCTCGTTGGGGACGGCGATGGCCATCTCAGGCGCGGCCTTCAATTCCAACATGGGCTTCCACACTACGCCCGCGCTGGCCTTTCTGCTGACGGTGTTCGGAGTCCGGCTCGGGTGGTGGGCCGGCAACCCGCGCTTTCCAACCTGGGAGTGTCCCTCGCCGCCATTGGGTATCGGACCATTGGCCCGCGAGCTGACCGCGAACACCACCACCGATTCCGATTTCGTCTTACTGAGCGATGGCGGCCACTTCGAGAATATGGGTCTGTATGAGTTGGTGCGGAGGCGGTGCCGGTATGTCATCGTGGTGGATGCCGAGGAAGACGAGAAGTTCAAGCTCGAAGGCATAGGCGGCGCCATTCGCAAGTGCCGCATCGATTTCGGCGTGGTGATCGATTTGAACCTGGAGGTGCTGCAGCCGCTCGGAGATCCGGCCGTCAGCAAGCTGCACTATTCGCTCGCCAGCGTTCGTTATCCCGGCGAGGAGGAATGCGGTCGCTTGATCTACATCAAATCGTCGGTCACAGGCGATGAACCGGTGGATGTGGTCGAGTTCCGCAAGCGGCATCCCGAATTCCCCCACACGTCTACCGCCGACCAGTTTTTTGACGAATCGCACTTTGAAAGCTACCGGGCTCTGGGCCAGCATGTGGGCGGGGGAATCTTCCTCCATGATGTGAAGTCGGGGCCGATCGAAGCGGACGAACCGCTGGGACAGCGAGTGGACGAGTTGTTCCGCGGCGTGGAGGGCGCCTGGAAGCTACGCCTGGCGGCGGTCGAAAAAGAGAAAAAGGGGGAAGGGAAGAGCGGTGATAAAAAAGCGTGATTTGTCGATCGCCTTGGCGGTCATAGTTATGTTCGCAGCTCTGATCTATGCGGGTAGGCGCGAGCGGCGCCCAATCTTAGACAGGATCGGCGAGGTGAATCTGTGGCCGGCGGTTGCCGCTTCCGGAATTGCAGCGCGGCCGGCAGCGCAAGATTTTCCGTTTAGGGTCGATGATCAGGCCGAGGTGCTGGAGACGGGGCTGCAAGATGTTCGCGGGCTGGCGTGCCGGGACGACGACGTATATGTGGCCGAAGGGAACGGCAGAGTTTTGAAGTACCCGGGGAACGTCCGCATCGTTGCGCCTGTAACGGACGCAGGCGAACCGGTGAAAATCGACCTAAGAGGCGCGGCAGTCCATGGCGATTCCCTTCTGCTCGCCGATTTCGGCCGCGGTATCGTCGTCGACCGTCCAGCGCCGCCGGGCGATATACGGGAACAAGCCATCAGCGGCAAAGAGATTTCTGGCCCGTGCGGAATCGCCGTGGCGGCGGACGGCGCGCTCTTTGTAACCGACGACCGTCCGTGGCCGAAGCCCGGGAGCGAAGCGGCATTTGAGACAGCCGACTGTTCGCGTTGGCTGGATAAAGGAAGTCCACGAATCTTTGGGTCCGTATTTATGGCCCCGGCCGCGGCCGCCCCTGCGCCATACTCGTGGACGATCGTCCAAACCCGGCTGAGGCATCCTTCGGGGATCGCGGCGGTGGGAGCGAACGGCCCGGTTTACTTAGCGGAGGCGGATGACACGGAAGTACGATGGCCGGTGATTGAGTGGAGCGGCACGGAGTGGGTGCAACGGAAAGCGCTCGGCTCTGCGCCAATCGAAGGCAGAAAACTGTCCCCGTTCCTGGGCGTGGCGCTTTCCCCGCAGGGCCGATTCATCTTCGCGGCTGGTCCGAAGGGACTATACGTATTCAGCCGAACTTCAATGCTCGGACAGATGGTATTCGAAGAGCCGGTGGGCGGTGTGGCAGCTTGCGGCCGCACACTTTACCTGACCGTAGGCCAGCGCCTTTGCCGCATCTGGCTGCATAAGACAGCTTAGTCCACTACTTCATAAGTTCACCTACGTATTCCCGGGCAACCGCTTCCTAACGGTCGCGGCTCGGAGACGCGCGAAACGGAGCCGCGACCGTTAGGGAGCGGTTTGCCCGGGATGTTACCGAACTTCCGAAGTGATGTAATTAGTGAAAAGCAACGGGCGACGCTCTTCCTACTTCTTCACAAACACGACCGAAACCGGCGATGGGACCTCCAGTGTAGAGCCTGTTGGGGCAAGCTGCCCGGTCTTTCGGTCGATCCGAAAAACCACGACGTTGTCCGAGTTCTCGTTACCCGCCAGCAGGTACGCGCCGGTGGGGTCGATCGCAAATGCGCGCGGTGTCTTGCCGCCGGTAGACACATGGCCGAGCGCGGTCAGCTTGCCGTCAGCCGCATGGATGGCGAAGATGGCGATGGAATTGTATTCGCGCAGCGAAGCGTAGAGGAACCGTCCAGCCGGATCGATGGCGATCTCCGCGCCGCTCCGGACGCCGGTGTACCCCGCGGGCAGGGCATCGATGGTCTCGATCTCTTGCAGCACGCCGGCGCTCGCATCGTAGCGGCAGGCCACCACTCTCGCTCCCATCTCCGTCAGTACGTAAACCAAACGGCCGTTCGGGTGAAATGCCAGATGCCGCGGGCCGTAGCCGGAGGCAATCTTGAAGAACGGCGGATCGTTAGCCGCCAGCGAGCCCTTCGCCCGGTCGATCCGATAAACCATCACTTTATCCAGCCCGAGGTCCGGCACCAGCAGGAAGCGATTGTCGGGTGAAACGAACACGCCGTGCGCGTGGGGGCCTTTCTGCCGGTCTGGGTTGATGCTGCTACCGGTATGCTGCACGAATCCCGAAAGTTCTCCCAACGTGCCGTCCTTGTGTACCGGATATGCTTCGACGCTGCCGCTGCCGTAGTCGGCGGCAAACAGCCAATCGCCAGTCTTATCCAGGGTAAGATGGCACGGGCCGGAACCGCGCGACTTGACCCGGTTGAGCAGCTTCAGCCGGCCTGACTGCCCATCGATAGCGAAGGCGCTGACTCCGCCGTCGCCCTGTTCGTGAACCGCGTAGAGGAACTGCCCGTTGGGGTGGACCGCCAGAAACGCCGGATTCGCCGTTTCCGCCGCCAGACCGATGGAAGCAAACTTTCCGTCGGCGGGATCGAAGCGGTAAGCATAAATGCCCTTACTCTTGTCCGTGTGTGTGTAAGTGCCGAAGTAAGCGACGTACTGGGCAAACATGGCCGGCGTGAACGCCGCGGCCATCGCGAAACTACGTAAGATCGTCATCATTTGATCCCCACCCTACTTCCCGCCCGCCGTCAGATCGAAGTTTCCACGCAACCGAATATCGCGCGACGATGTCCCGACCCGCACTTCGAACCTACCGGGCTCCGAGACCCACTCCTTTTTCGACGGGCTGTAGAACGACATCGCGCCGCGGTCGAGCGTGAATTTCACCGGCTGCACTTCGCCGGGCTTCAAGACCACTCGCCGAAATCCTTTCAACTCCTGAACCGGGCGGTCGACACTCGATTTCACGTCGTGCACATAGACCTGCACGACTTCAGCGCCTGCCCGCGACCCGCTATTGCGGACCTGGAGGGCGACATCGACCGGCGCGCCCGCGGCAACCTGCGCCGGTGCGATTCGCAAATCGCTCAAATCGAACTTCGAATACGACAAGCCATGGCCGAACGGGAACAAAGGCTCGACGTTGCGCGTATCGAAATACCGGTAGCCGACGTAAATGCCCTCGGCATACGCGACGTGCAGATTGGTTCCGGGGTAGTGGCCATATGCCGGTGAATTTTCCCATTTCTTGGGGAAAGTGACCGGCAGTTTTCCGGAGGGATTGGCCACACCGAACAGGATGTCGGCGATTGCGTTGCCGCCCTCCTGGCCGCCATACCACATGTCCAGAATGGCGGGGACCCGATCCACCCAACGATCCATCGCCACCGGCGAGCCCGCATTGATCACCACGACCGTGTTCCGATTGGCCTTCACCACGGCCTCGATGAGCTCATCCTGGCCCGCCGGGAGGTTCATGGTCTTACGGTCGAAATCTTCGGACTCGATCGAGGCCGCGTTCCCGGCCACGACGATTGCCACATCGGCCTTCGCCGCCAGAGCCGCTGCCTCTTTCCGCAGTTGTTCCCGAATCGCCGGCGCGTCTTTGGCGGCGTCTTCTCCCTCCATGGACACTCCCAAAGCATAGTCGACCTTCACGCCGCTGCCGGCGCGCTCGCGGATACCGTCGAGCGGCTTCACGGCATATTTCGGGCGGACCAGCGAACTCCCGCCGCCGCCCGTACGGGCGACCGCCGCGTTGGGCCCAATCACCGCGATCGAATGGAGCCGGGCGGCGCTGAGTGGCAACAGGCTACCTTGGTTCTTCAGCAGCACGATGCCTTCGGTTGCCGCGGTGCGCGCCACCGCCCTCTGTTCGGGCGTGTCCACCGGGCCGCCTCCCGGATGCTGTTTTTGAAATAAACCGCTGGCGAAGAGAACTCGTAAAATGCTGCCGGCGTTCTGGTCGATTGCCGCCTGGGAGATCTTCCCCGCCTTCACTTCCGCAAGGACCTTATCGGGCGTGAGCCACCCGCAACCGTTTCCGTCCCTTTGCGTCGACGGTTTGACCAGCCAGTCGCGCATGGCCTGGCCGCCCGGCATCTCCAAATCCATCCCCGCGTTCACCGTCCCCGCGGTGCTGTACGTGCTTCCCCAATCGGAGATCACGAAGCCGCGGAACCCCCACTGTTTTCTGAGGATGTCGT
This sequence comes from Bryobacteraceae bacterium, assembly GCA_049511335.1. GTDB lineage: Bacteria > Acidobacteriota > Terriglobia > Bryobacterales > Bryobacteraceae > JBEKYD01. The sequence goes on from JBEKYD010000001.1 coordinate 52,894, forward strand.
GCAGGAGGTAAGTATTCTCAGCGCAGTAGAACCCGTTCACCTTGTTATATGCGTTCATCACCGACCAGACGCCGGCCTCCTCCACGGCGGCCTTGAATGCCGGGAGGTAGATTTCGTGCAGGGCGCGTTCGTCGATGCTCTCATCGATCCGGTGCCGCTCAAACTCCTGGTTGTTGGCGGCGAAATGTTTGACGGTGGCGATCACTCCCTCGCCTTGCACGCCTCGGATGTAGGCCACGGCGAGCCGTCCCGCCAGATACGGGTCTTCTCCGTATCCTTCGAAATCCCGGCCCCAGAGGGGCACGCGGTTGATGTTGACGGTCGGCCCGAGAATCATATCGCGGCCCAGAGCCTTGACTTCCTGCCCAATCGCCTGACCTTCGCGTTCGACCAGTACGGGGTCCCAGGTGGCTGCCATCGCCACACCCGCCGGGAAGGCAGTGCTGGTGACGGTAGTCGCGGTGGCAGTCGTAATCGCGGAACTTCCCAGCCACGACCGGACACCCATTGGTCCGTCGGCCATCTTGATGCTCGGAATACCCAGCCGCGCGTTCGGCGTGGTTTCCATCCAACCGGCCCCGGCCAGCATCGCTGCTTTCTCTTCCAGGGTCATCCGGCGCAACAGGTCGGAGACGCGTTGTTCGACGCCGGAACTGGCGTCCCTATCGGCTGGCGCTGCGCCGGCGCGCGGCGTCTGGGCGCTCAGCAACAGCCCGACACCCGCGGCAACGACAATGACAAGAACAAAATAAATCGGTCGCATATGGAACATCACCTCGGATTCACACCCGCACGAAGCGCATGCACGCTCCGAAGCGAGGATAGTATCAGGCATACCTTCATTTGTACAGTTGACAAAAACCGCTGCTTCGATCCCTGCGATCGTGAAACACAGCCGCCGCCAATGGAGAGTCGAGTCAAGCGAAAGTATTTACTTTACGAATCGATTGGTTTCGCCTATATTGCTTATGGACGCGGGCGAAAAGCTTACTCCAGCGGGCAGCGGGTCTGGCGCCCGCCCGTCGGTCACAGTGGAGGAACCGGTGATTCAAAGAGCAATCCCTTTTATACGGCGCAGGACTTTCGTGGGGGCCGCGTTTGCCGGCCTGGGCATTACGGGGCTCGGCGCCAAGCCGCCTAAGCCGAAGGCCGGCGATACGCCGATGCGGGAATTCGGCAAGACCGGCGTGAAACTGACGATCGTCGGCCAGGCCGGCGCCCGCCTGGCCCTGCTGCGCACCAAGGAGGCCGCGCGGCTTCAGGTGCACCACGCTTACGATCTGGGACTGAACTATTTCGATTGCGCGCATTCGTACTGGGACGGGCACTCCGAAGAGGTTTACGGCGACGTGCTTTCCGACGTTCGCAAGAATGTCTTCATCACCACTAAGTGCACCAAGCGCACGCGGAAGGAAGCCGACGACGAACTGACTCTCTCTCTCCGCAGCTTGAAGACGGACTACCTGGACTTGTGGCAGATGCACGCCATCCAGGACCAGACGGATGTGGAGAAGATCTTCGCGCCCGGCGGGGCCATAGAGGCCTTCGAAGCGGCCAAAAAGGCCGGCAAGTGCCGGTTCTTTGGCTTCACCGGACACCACGATCCCAACACTCACGTGGCCATGCTGAAGGCCTACGAGAAGTGGGATTCGATTCTGATGCCGCTGCATGCGGCCGATCCTTCGTACTTGAGTTTTGAAAAGATCACCCTGCCGCTGGCGGTGGAGCGGGGCATTGGCATCCAAGCCATGAAGGTATTCGCCAATGCGTTCCTGTTGCGCGTGATGAATGCGGAGGAATGCCTGAAGTACGCTCTCAGCCTGCCTATTCATTGCGCCACCGTCGGCTGCAGCACCCTGGGACAACTGGACGATGACGTGCGCTTCGCGCAGAACTTCAAACCGTACACGCCGGAGGAGATGGAGGGTCTGCGCAAGATCGCCGTTACAGCCGGGCCGGGCGGCTTGAAGGGGCCGGCCTTGGAATACTGGAAGATCGGCGGCGACTGGAAGTAGGTCATCGCCATACCGCGCCTGACATTCGCTTCGCCCCCGGCAATTTCGGTATCGCCACCGCCTCAGCCCGAAAGCGCCGGGGTCCTCACATCGCGCCCCGCCGCCCCAGGCCCACCGTTTCGGATATCGAAGAGCAGGGTGAGCTTTTCCGTGTGAAAATAGTCCACCGCGCGCTCCATGCATTCGCGCACGTTCCGGCCGTCGCGAACCGCTCTGAGAAGCTCTGCGTGCTGTTGAACGCCCGCCAGCAGCGTCTCTCGATCGGGAGGACACGTCATGTTGAAGAATGCGAACAAGGGAAGGACCATGGTTTCCAGCGCCGCGGCCAGAAACCGGTTTCCCGTGGCATGCCAGATGGTAGTGTGAAACTCAACGTCTAACCGGCAGAAGGACTCCAGATCGAGAAGAACGGCCGCCGGCCCCATCCCGTCGATACACCGCTGTAAGCGGTCGAGAATGGCTGGCGTCATGCGGCCCTGCAGCAGTTCCGCCGCCAAGCCTTCCAAATTCCGCCGCACGCAGAAGATCTGTTCCACGTCATCGACCGTCAACTGAGTGACGAACGTTCCCTTATTCGCGACCCGAGTGACAAATCCCCTGGATTGCAGCTCGAACAAGGCTTCACGAACGGCTGTGTTACCGACTCCCAGTTGTTTGGCCATCTGGCTCTCGACGATTCGATGGCCGGGCCTCAGCTTGCCCGAGAGAATGGCCCTTCGGATCGCTTCGACGATGCGTTCCTTCCTGCTGATCGTCGTTATAGGATCGACTACGAGTGCTTTATTCATTGGTAAGCTCCAGCACTTTAGAAGGCGCCGCTCTGGCGGTGACACCGATCGCAGGTATCGAACGCGCCTTTCCCGTTGGAGAAGGCGTTTTTGCGATCGTCGGGCACGCCGTCGTTATTGTGACACGCAAAACACTTTGCGCCCGTTGTATGGTCCGCAAACGCGATGAGCCCTTGTCTGCGCGTAGCAAAGAGTGCCTTTCCCGTGCCCGCGAAATCGCCGTGGCAATCGTTGCAGCGAAAGCCCTCGGATGCGTGCCGTTGGTGGTCGAAGACGACCTTACCGTGTCCGCCGCCGCGATAACTCAGGGTGGGCAGAGGCCCACCCGCTTCGATCGATCCCGGCCACAGGCAGAGCAGCGCCCAAGTCAGCGCCAGCCCTATACCGATTCGGAGTCGCATGGTCCCCCTTAGACTCTGACGATCCGGCGGTCGATCTTCGAGACGCTCGGAACGCCGGTCAGGACCATGGCGCGCTCGAACTCGTCCTTCATCGTGTTCATGAAGAGCGCGACTCCTTCGCGGCCACCGCCAAACGCCGCCCGCAGGAGATGGCGCCCGACCATGACCGCGTCGGCGCCCAATGCCAAACACTTGATTACATCGAGACCGCTCTGCATGCAGCCATCGATAAAGATCACCATCTTACCTTTGACCTTATCGGCAATTGCGGCCAGCACGTCCGCGCCTCCGGGCGTGCCGTCCAACACCCTCCCTCCGTGATTCGATACCACTATCCCTTTGGCGCCTGTGTCGGCCGCCAGCAGGGCTTCGTCGGGCGTCATGATTCCTTTGATCACCAGGGGCATCTTGATGGAGCGAGCCAGATCGCGCAATTGCGCGACCGACTTGGGTCCATAGGTGACCTCGGGCGGGGTATTTCGCTGGTAACGTCCGGCAGAGTCGATGTCGATGGTGACCATAAAAGGTGCAGCCGCCTCAATCATCGGGTAGATTTTCATAATGGTCGAGTTGGGAACCGGCTTGACGCCGTAAACCGCCCGGCCGTGATATCGGGCAACGATATCCAATCGCGACTGCAGATCCTGAACGGCGAAGGCAGGCGATTCACCGACACCGCCGGCGGTGCCGGCATCGTTGCACCCTCCGATAATGGCGTCGAAGAACCGTTCCACCGGCATGCCTTTGCCAAAACCGGCTCCGTTGTAGCCCATCGGCGCGGCGACGGCGGGAAAGGAGAGTTTCTGACCGAAAATCGTGGTCGAGGTGTCGGGCCTGGTGAGCTCAGTCAGCGTCCGCAGATTGAGCTCCACGCGCTGTAGCGCCGTGTAATTGTTCTGGAACGATTTGCCCGACCCGATGCCGCCGATGCCCCCGGACTCTCCCGCACAAGCCACTCCATCGCATTGCGGACAGACGCGACAGGTTGGGTATAACAATTCCCGCGCCTTCGTATAGACAGCCTTTACCGTGAGCGCTGGCGCCGAACTGACAGCGGAACTCTGCCCAGCGCTCTGCGCCTGGGCCGCGGCGGCCGCGGAAAGGAGTGCTTGACCGGCCAAGCCGCCCGTCCCAAGAGCAGCGGAAACCCCGAAAAGATCTCGCCTGCTCAGATTGCACGGATCGTTAGCACGGTCCCGTCGCGCGTCTCGACCGCCGTTGACTGGTTCCAGATTTGCGTTCGTTTTTGCAGTCATGATTGAGCTCCAAACTATCCTTGCTATTGCAGCCGGATTACCGCCGCATTCCGTTCTCCTACCGTGATTTCGACCAGCGAGCCGGTAACCTTCACGGGTTGGTCCTGCCAAATGTCGTGTGCCTGGGTAAAGTGGCCCGCGCGCGCGGAAAGAGAGACTCCGACGGGACGCGGTTGTCTGGTGGGATTCACAACCCAGAGATAAGTTCCCGTAGGTCCTATGTGCAGCCTGGCTTTGACCAGCGATTGGTCGCAATGAAGCCAGCGCTCCTGGTTCGCCCAGGTGAGTAATTCCTCAAAAAATACCCGGGTTTCGGGAGAATGGTGCAGGTAATATCCTCCACCCGGAAAAGTGCCGATCAACAGCGTTTTTCCCTTGCCGTAACGGTTCTCCACGGCCGCCACGGCGCCATTCTTGAACCGTCCGACCGCGGTGCCCTCCTTGGGAGCGTATTGTTGATCGTAAAACCGGCCATCGATCTCGCGGCCGCGCACCTCCAGCTTCAGATCGTCCAGGATATGCGGCACGAACTCCACGGAACTCTCGGTGGCGCCGAACAGCGCGGCCAGGCCGAGATTCGGCTGAACCGTACCTACGTGCCCGCGGTCCCCGAAATATCCCGGCGTTCCCTCGCTAATCAAATAGCCGCCGCTTTGTACATAGTCGATCAGCTTGTGGGCGGTCTCTTCTTTGAGCATCAAAGGAAATGGCAAATACACCACGGGATAGGCCTTAATGTCGTCGATACTTACGAAATCGGCCTGAATGTTGGAGTCGAAGAACGCCTGGTAAGCTCCCCTCGCCGACTCCGCGTAGAAGCGAGTGTTACCTTCCTGGATGTAGTTGAAGATCTCCGATTCGGGCACGAACACAATGCCGATCTCGCCCTTCACGGGACGCGCTTTCCAAATGTCGGGGCTGGCGTTTGCCCAACGGGCAATCTTGGCGGTCAACTCCGACCGCGGCGTCACCGAGCCATCCATCCCGTAGGGGCCGTAAGCTCCAAATAGCGGCCCATCCAGAAGCGGACGCCATCTTGGATAGAGGATTCCGGTGGCGCCGCCGGCCATCGAAGTCAGATTCCAAAGGCGGATGTCCTCGGGTTGAGCAATCATTCCTTCTTCGCGGGTGAGATTGATCATCCGGGAGTGATACCAGTCCGGGCCAGCCTGGGCCTCGGCGTGCCAGAACGGCTTCCCCTTAGCCCCAGCGCGGGTGATGTCCACGGCCTCAAAATGCTTCCAGGGTTCGGGTCCATCGTCGGCGGCGTTGAAACTGAATCCCCACACCTCGACATTGGGAGTAGAACGAAAGTCGTTCAGGCCGTGATCGGGAAGGCCAATCAGCGTTTTGCCGACGCCATGTGCCGTGACCAGATTTCTCTTATCGAGGCTGCGAATGAGGTCTGTGCGCCACTTCAGCAACCGGAAGTGATCGTCGAGCCTGAATTCGAGCCAATCCAGCGACTCGGCGTACCCCAGAAGGTTTCGCGGCGGATGGATCGACTGCCAATCCGTATAGCTGTAACGGTGCCATGCCTTGTTCAAGCGGTCGAGGGTGTGATATTTCGCCTTGAGCCATTCCTGAAATTTCTGCTGCGTTGCGTCGCAGTAGCAGTACATCCGGTGCGAATCGCCGCCGAAATACCAGCCCTCGTTCAGGACGTCATACCCAAGCGTCGCGGGGTGATCGCGGTAGCGGCCGACCATCGCGACCATGAATTTCTCGGCCTCAGCCTTGACATCGTCGTTATCAAGGCATAGCCCGGGATAGCCTCCGGTCTCCGTGCTGACGGAGATACCGCTATACACCAGCGAATCGTCGCTTCCCTTGTATTGCGCGTGGGGATATTTCTCGAACGCCCACTCCGGAGCGAAATTAAGTTGCTCGGCAATTACCACCTTGATGCCGTTCTTGGCGGCCAAGTCCATCATCTGGTCGCAATCGAGCCAGTCGTACTTGCCAGGCTCGGTCTCGATTGCCGACCAGATGAACCAATGCCGGAAGGTGTTCATGCCGTTTTCGGCAGCGGTACGATGGTCGCGCTCCCAATCCTGTTCCGGGGGATTGGATTTGCGGAAATACACCGCGCCGTAAGGAAAGATGGGCAGAATCGGTTCGGCAGCCGAGAGGAATCCGCAAAAAACAAAGCCCAGGACAAGTCTCATCAAGATCTTTTTATCGTAAAACATACTAAAGAGCTTCATAGCGACGGTTTCCTCTCGGTCGACGACCTGCCTCTCGCGCTGACAGCAGCCGCTCGTTCCTTTTAGGGAAGCTGGGGGTTTGTCGCCGATTCGTGGCGGCGCTTACGCGGCCGGGCGGGGCAGGCATTCCGTTCCGGAACGGAATGGTCGCGTTCGCGATGGTCTGGTCGGCACTGCGTGCTGGGACAGAAACACTCTTGTATTTAAATCCGCTTTGGTTCACGTTGACCATGGCGCCGCCGCGCCGTGCCTTCGCCATCAAGGCCGTCGAACTTAATACGAAATCAATGACTTGGCCGATGCGCTCTCAGCGACCCGCCGTCCCGCGCACTTTTTCAACGCCCGGCCAATCTTACATCGCCCATCATGCATGATGTGTAAACAGATGTCAAGCTCTGTTTATCCTCATTATGAAATGAAAGAAACAGGTGCGGGCGGAAAGGCCGTGGTGGTGAACCGGTCTGGGGAAACCCCAGGTGTGTCAACCGCTCCCTAACGGTCGCGGATCGGTTACGACGCCGTGTGTTTGCAGCCACTTACCGAGCCGCGACCGTTAGGGAGCGGTTGCCGGGAACGGATTCGCCCGGATTTGTGAAGCACCCGAAACACCGTGGCAGGCGATTCAGTCCACAATCAAGAGGGTGTGGGATAAAACCATATTGACATCGTAAACTCCTTGATGCATGATGCACTATGTTAATCCTCCGACACGCCCGCGTATGCCAGCTCGTGATTCAGAAAGGGCGTTTCGGGTGCTGGAGTAGTCAGCTCTAGGACGCGTTTTGTGTGGGAGATAAGGCGTTGCGTTCCCATGTTGGTGCGGAGGTTCGTTGGTGGGGACCGCCGTTTCCTCTATGTTGGGGACAGTGGGAGAGACTGAAACATGAAGCTCCATTTTGAGAGGTTGAGTGTGCGGTGTGTCGTTCCGATGCTCGTGTGCATCGTAGCGTTCGCATTGACGGCACGCGCTCAGACGTTTTTCGGGTCGATCGTGGGCACAGCCACGGATTCCTCCGGCGCCGTTGTGCCCGCGGCGACGGTGACCTTGACCAACACCGGTACAGCCGAACAAAGAACCGCTCAAACGGACGCGGTCGGCAATTACTCCTTCGTTAGCCTGTTGCCTGGTAGCTACAGCGTGACGGTTTCGAAGACTGGGTTCAAACAGTCCAAAGTTGACTCGATCCCTCTACGGGTGGACCAGGTGGTTCGCGCCGACGCGATCCTGCAAGTAGGTGAGTCCTCGCAGGCAGTCGAGGTCTCGGCGTCCAGTGCCTTACTGCAAACCCAAACCTCGACAATCGGCCAGGTGGTCGAGTCGAAACAGGTTGCGGATTTGCCATTGAACGGCCGGAATGTTTTGAATCTAACTATGATCGTGCCGGGCGTAGTGCAGGAGGGCGGTTCTTTTGGAAACCCGGTGACCAATAGTGTCAACGCCTGGGGCAACTATCAGATTGGCGGTGGCATCGCGAACCAAAGTGGATTCTACCTCGACGGCGCCCCGGTGAACATCAGCTACTGTCAGATGGTGGCTCTAGTTCCCACGCAGGACGCCATCCAGGAATTCGACGTTCAGAGTAACAACATCAGCCCGGAATTCGGGAAGTCGGCCGGCGGAATCGTCAACATGACAACCAAATCCGGCACCAACGATTACCACCTCGAACTCTATGAGTACCTGCGGAACAGGGACCTGAATGCCAACCTGTTCGTGAACAACACCGCGGGTATTTCCCGGCCGGAATGGACCCAGAACCAATTTGGCGGAACGCTCGGTGGGCCGATCAAGAAAGACAAGACTTTCGCATTTCTCAGTTGGGAGCATTACGACATGCACCAGGCGTTCCCGACTTTGACCACCGTGCCGACGCCGTCGATGCTGGCGGGTAACTTTACGCAGGCCGGCGTTCCGCAGATATTCGATCCCTTGACGACCTGCGGAACCGGTGGCAACACGGCGACATGCGGGACGTCCAACGGAAGCACGCTATATGCTCGCACGCCTTTTCCGGGCAACATCATCCCTACCAGCCGGTTAAATCCGACAGCTAGCATTCTATCGCCGATGTTGTGGCCGGCAGCGACCAATCCGAACGCCATAACTAACAATTTTCTGGCCAACTATCCCGAATCGTACAGTTACAACCAGTACACGGCGCGCATTGACCAGAAAATTGGCGAGAAGCAACAGCTCTTCGGCCGGTTTACGTATTTTCGCATGCTTCCCACTACTACCAACCCCCTGTTGAACAACACCAGCAAGACCAAGTATTACCACACGGACCAGGCGGTCTTCGGGGACACGATTCTGATCGATCCGACGACGGTAGCGGATCTGAGAGCTTCCTTTATTCGCTATAAGCTGTTTGTTCAACCGGGAAGCTGCTGCAACTTCAAATACGCGCAGCTCGGCGGGAATTGGGCATCCTACCAGGGAAACGCGCAGTTTTCGGAGATGCCCATGCCCAACGTGGCGGGGATGTACAACTTGAACGGAGTCGCGTTTGACTCGGAGACCGACAATGACTACGCTCTATCGGGATCGTTGACCAAGACGCTCGGCCGCCATACGTTGAAATTCGGCGCTGAAGCTAGGCGCGTGGAATGGTCGTATTTCCAGAGCAACATCGTGGGCGGCACGTTCAATGCGGATTCCGGATTTACTTCCGAGTACCCGCTGGTGGGCTCCGGCGCGGGCTCTCCCGCCACGACCGGTTTCGGCTTTGCTTCGTGGATGCTGGGCTTCCCCTCTTCCGGAAGCGCGCAAGAGCCGGCGCTGTCTTTTGCCAGCTACTACTATGGGGGTCTCTTTGCAAATGACTCCTTCCGCGTCACCAACAAACTGACACTCAACCTCGGTTTGCGTTGGGAGCAGCCGGGGTCCTTTCACGAGCGTTACGACAGCTTGACCGCCTTCCTCCCGAACGCGCCGGCGACGGCTCTGTCGCAGCAAACCGGGCTGCAGAACCTGCAGGGCATTCTGGCTCTGACCGGCTCTTCGCAGTACCCCAGCCGCGATTGGCAAAACCTGCACTGGAAAGATTTCTCACCCCGGGTTGGCTTTGCCTACAGCCTGACCAATAATTGGGTAATTCGCGGCGGATACGGAATCCTGTACCTGCCGATTAACGCCGCCTGGGCACTATCGCCCTACAATGCGCCTGTAAATCTGGCCACCACCACGATGACCGCTTCACTCAACGGCAATCTCACGCCCGATCTGGCGACCACGCTGAGCAATCCTTTCCCCAATGGGATGGCGTCGCCTCCCGGACACAGCCAGGCGTATGTGAACAGCCTGATCGGACAAGGTTTTCAATCGCCGGTTCCCAATATGCCGAATGCTTATGCCCAGCAGTGGAATTTAGACGTCCAACGGCAGATTGGGACGGGGTTGATGGTGGATGCGAGCTACGCCGGCGCCAGAGGCATACATCTTCCGGTCGCCTCCCAGAACATCGACGCGCTTCCGGACCAGTACGACTCGATGGGTAATGCGTTGCTGACCGCGGTTAACAACCCGTTCTATGGCACTATCCCGACAAGCGCCGGAGTACTGGGACAGTCTACCGTCCTACAGGGCTATCTATTAAGGCCCTATCCCCAGTACCTTTACATGCAATCGATCGGACCCAATATCGGCGACTCCTACTACGATGCTTTTAACCTCAAAGTGACGGAGCGCATGAAACACGGCGTACTGCTCGTGGCATATACATGGTCGAAGTTCCTGGGAACCACGGACACGCAAACCCCCTTCGACGAAGGCGTTTCGAGCGCCACGGGCGGCGGGGCGGGAGCCGAGTTTATCGGCGGGCAGAATGGCCTCCAAGACAACAACAACATCAAGGCAGAGAAATCTCTGGAAGCTTTTGAAACGCCAAACCGATTGGTTTTCAGCTACGTCTATGACCTTCCCTTTGGCAAGGGGCAAAAGTTTCTCAGTGGGGTGCATGGTGTTGCGGGTAAGCTGGTTTCCGGCTGGAGCATAAACGAGATCACCACGTTCCAGACTGGCTTCCCCCTGGCGCTGTACGATTCCACTTCCAACACTCTGACCGGCACCTTTGCGGCAGGAAAGGGCGTTACCCGGCCAAACTATGTCGGCGGTTGCAATCCGGTTATCTCCGGTCCGGCGACGTCGAGATTGAAGGAGTGGTTCAACACGTCCTGCTTCACGGCGCCCGGAACTTTTGCGAACGGCGACGAGCCTAGGGTCGACCCGGTACTCCGCTGGGGCGGTGTCAATAACTTCGACCTTTCGTTCAGCAAAGTCACCCAACTTACCGAACGGTTGAAACTCGACTTTCGAGCCGAAATCTTCAACATATTCAACCGGGTCCAGTTCGGTGTGCCGGGCGAAGCCTACGGTACGTCCTCGTTCGGTGTCATGACCGGGCAGTTTAACCAGCCCCGGATCGTGCAATTCGGTCTGCGGCTGTCTTACTGAGCGGCTGTAATACTGAGATGCCGCGGTGCGTGGCGCCTTCGAGCCGAACGTCAAGGCGCCACGCTTTACGTTTCCAGCGCGCATGGCGGCGGTCGCGTTTCCGTACCGGCCGTGACGTGTGTTGAAAGGAGTGGCATGAGTACCGGGGACTCGACAAGACGGCAATTCGTGAAGACATCGGTCGCCGCGGCTTCCCTGGCAGGTGTGGCTGTGGCTCAGGACGATCGGCGTAAGGTCATCGATGCCTGGGGACATGTCTCGCTGCCGCGATTCCTGAGCGCGGAGGAGTACATAGCGCTTCTCGACGCAAACGGCGCGGAAGCGGCCATTGTAGGAACCGCCGCTACCTGCCCCGACCTACGGGAGTTGTCCCGCGCGGCGGTTCAGTACCCGGACCGCTTCCGCATCATCGGTATGGCCATGGGCCGCTCTCCCGCGGAGAGGGCCGCCTGCATGGCCGCGCAGATGGAGTGCGGATTCACCGGCATCCGCCTGCAAGCGGAACTGATCGCCAAAGAGCCGGAGTTGTTGGATGTGGTCGGCAAGGCGGGAGGCACTCCTTATCTGGAAGGGAGCGAGGGGTATCGCGCCGGGGCCCGTCAGCTTCTTGAATTCCTGGACCGCTACCCGAACTGTATCGTGTGTGGCACCCACTTTGCGGGACCCACCGACCCGGCAATCTTTACCAAACAGGAATTGGTGGGCCGCTTATTTCGGCATCCCCGTTTTCTGGTGATCTTCTCGCGCCAAGGTTACATGGATCCAGAGCCACTCAAGATCTGGACTCGGGCGCTGGTGGAACTCACTGGCTGGGACCGAATCATGTACGGCAGCGAGTTTCCCGTGGCGCTGTGGCGCGACGAAACCTTCCGCTCCACGCAAGGCTGGATCGATGCCGCCGGCCTCAAGCCTACCGCCGCCCAGAGAGCGCGGTTCTTTTACGAGAACGCGCAACGGCACTTTTTCCAAAAACGCCGCCCTGCTCGCATCATCGACGCGAAATGGGAGCGAACCGACTGGAAGACGGACTCTCCGGTGTGGCTGTTTCAAAAGAAAGGTGTCGATCTGCCGGAGGCGAGCCACCGCAAGATTCTCCTCGCGTATCTGGCCAAGGGCGGCGACACCGGTATTGGCAGTTACCGCGACTTCGTGACCCAGTTATGCATCGACATGGCAAACAAGCTGTGATGGCTTATGTGGACAAGCTTATGAAACAATGGTTTCCGATACTTCTGATCGCAGTTTCTTCCGGGGTAGTCGTGGTCAACGGCCAGACACCCGAAAAGGACGCTCTCGCGGCAGTGGACGGCTGGAGGCAGGGGATGCTCCACAAGGACAAGGCACAGCTCGAAAAAGTCCTGAGCGATGCCCTCATTTTCGGTCACTCCGACGGGCACACCCAGACCAAAGTCGAGCTGATCGATTCGGTGATGAGCGGCAAGACGAACATCGATGCGATGGAATTCTCCGATACCGTCGTTCGCGTTTTCGGCAATTCCGCCATCGTAAGATGCAGAATCGATCTCACATCCAGCGGGAACGGCAAGAGCTCCATGGCTCATGTGAACGTCCTTCACGTCTTGATCAAGGGTCCTCAAGGTTGGCAGTTGGTAGCACGGCAGGCTACTAAGCTGGCGCAGTAATTTGGCGCATTACCGACCTGGGAAGTTCGCAACTTAGCCGTTTTAACCGCTCCCTAACGGTCGCGGCTCGGTTATGAGTCCCGCTTGTTTGCAGTCCTTACCGAGCCGCGACCGTTAGGGAGCGGTTAAAACGAACGTAGCGCCGATCTGCTGAACTCGCCCGGCACCTGTAGCTTGCTGGGACGCTGTATTATTGAATGAATCCAGCTTCAATACGGGAAAGGGGGCTTAGATGAAACGTCGCGACTTTCTGAAGGTCACAGCAGGGCTTACCGCCGGCTGTCTATTTCCAGCTCCATTCGACCGGCTCGCCGCCGCGCAGAGGAACAAGGTCAAGATTACGGGCGTCAAGTGCATGATCGTGCGCGGCACCTGGGACTGGAACTTGATTAAGGTGGAAACGGATTCGGGCTTGTACGGCCTGGGCGAGGCGTATTGGGGGTGGGGCGTCAAGGATCTTGTGGTGAACAAAATGGGTTCGATCGTCACCGGCGAGGACCCCCTGAATGTTGACAAGCTCTATACCAAAATGCTCATGGAGAGCGCCGGCGCCGGTGCGCTGGCCGGAGTCACCGTGACGGCGGCAAGCGGTATCGAGATCGCGCTTTGGGATCTCTGCGGGCGAATTCTCGAAACACCGGTCTGTAATCTGCTGGGCGGCAGATTTCGCGATAAGGTGCGGTTCTACCGAACCATGCAAGTAGTGGACCGCGTCGAGGACCCGGCCTCGTGGCGCGACAAGGTGCGGCAGGCGAAGGCCGAGAAGTGGGGTTGGACTGCATTCAAGTTCCAGGGCGATGCGGTGCCGCGAAAAGCCGACCCGGAGTATCGCGAACCGGGCCACGACCGTTACGGACGCAATCTCACCCACAAAGACATTCGTATGATCGCAAGTGGCATGGACGTGGTGCGCGATGAGCTGGGGCCGGATGGCGATTTCGCCATCGACCTGCATTGGCATTACGATGCGCGCGATGTCATCGACCTCGCGCACGCACTGGAACCTTCGAAACCAATGTGGATCGAAGACCCCGTCCCGCCCGATAATCCCGAAGTAATGGCGCGCGTGACTCACGCCATCAACGTTCCGGTTTGCACCGGCGAGAACTTGTATACCCGCGAGGGTTTCCGCAGACTGATTGAGCTACAAGCTTGCGATGGCGTGCATATCGACATCCCGAAATCGGGAGGTCTGCTGGAATCGAAGCGTATCTCCGACTACGCCTCCATGTACGGGATTTGGACCGCGGCCCATAACCCTGCGAGCCCGGTCGGCACGACAGCCTCCGCTCATGCGGCCGCATCCATGCGCGATTTTCGTATCCACGAACTGGCAAACTATGTCGAGTGGTGGCCGGACCTGATCCTCCGCGAAGGCCCATTCTGGGAAAAAGGTTACTTCCTAATTCAAGACAAGCCCGGCTATGGACTCGAGATCAATCCGGACGTTGCCAAGGCACACCTGGCGCCGGGGGAAACATATTGCTTTTAGTTTCCAGCGCAGCCTTCAAATCCGCCCGAATTTCGCTACGGCTTCCTTAATCGACCGGAATTTCTCGATAAACGGCAGCATGCTGTGTTCGGTGTTGTCCAGTTCCTCGGCTTTCTTGAGAACCTCGGCCGCGTGCGCGCGAGGCACTACGGCCACGCCATCTTCGTCGGCCGCGACGATGTCCCCGGCATTCACGCGCACGCCGGCGCAAGTCACGGGCACGTTCACGCCCGCGAATCGATAGTGGTTGATGGTGGTTGAGGGCACAACTCCGCGGCTGAACACCGGGAACTGCAATTTGCGGATTTGCGGCGTGTCGCGCACGCTTCCGTCAATCACCGCTCCCGCCAGGCCGCGGTATTTCATGGCGGTCGCCATCAGGCCTCCCATGCCGGCGAAATCGGCGCCGTCCTCCAGAACCATCACGTAGACGGAGCCGGGCTTGGCGTTGTCGATGGCGTCCAGCATGCCTTCGGAAGCCTTGGAGCCCTCCTTGTGTTCTTCCTTTTTCATTAGCACGGTCACCGCCGGCCCGGCAAACTTGGCCGGGGCGAGGGGCCGCATCTCATGAGACATGTAGTTCCGCTGCCCATAGAGCTGCTCCATGGCATCCGAGGTCGAAGCCACCTCCACCATGCGGAAACCCTCGATCAGCGGGTCGCCCCCCGTCGATTGCGCCAGCAACCATGCGGCAACTCCCAAGACGGCGAGCCCTGTTATGCATAGCGTTCGTTTCATACCGATTCCTCTTTACCAGAAATGATGGCCGCTGGGAATTAGGCGGGGAAACACGTAGGCGTACATCATCACAATCGCCCCCACCAGCGCCAGCAGGCCCAGGCTGTGCTTGAGAACCGCGCGGAACAACAGGCCCTCTTTGCCTTGCTGCCCCGTAACCGCGCAGCCGATCACCAGCGATTGCGCCGCAACCATTTTCCCCATCACGCCGCCGGCACTGTTGGCCGCGCCCATCAGAATCGGGCTCAGCCCCAGTTTGTTGGCGGTAATCACCTGAAAGCTGCCGAACAACGCATTCGACGCGGCGGCGGTTCCACTGAGCGCCACTCCCACCCAGCCGATGACCGTCCCAAAAAACGGAAATAGCGCTCCCGTGTGTGCCATCGCCATCCCCATGGTAGCGTCCATTCCGCAGTAGCGCGTGACGTAGCCGATGCCCAGCATGGCCATAATCGCGACCACGCTCCAGGCCAGCCGCGCCAGCGACTTCGAAAACACGCGCAGAGTGCGCCGCAAGGAAAGTCCGCCCAGCAGTGCGGCAACCAAGCCGGCGAAAAAGATCCCCGTCCCGCTCGTGGAGAGCCAGGAAACGTCGAACAGGGCTGGCTCGGCATAGGGCTTCACCACCACGGGCGGAGTCCGCATCACCATCATGTGCAAGCCGGGAACCGGGACCATCCAGGAAGTTTTGTCTAAGACACGCATCACCGAGGGCAGGCCCCACAGCACCACGAAGGCCGCCAGCAGCAGGAACGGCGACCATGCCAGCAAAATGCGCCCGGCGGTGAGCGATTCACCGGGCAACTTCTTCCTCACCGGCGCTTCGCCGCCGTATCGCCAGATCGCTTTCGGGCTCCAGACCTTTCGGAAAAACAGCGCCAGCACGAGCAGCGTCCCGATGCCTCCCACGATCGCCACCAGCGAAACATTCATATAGTTCGACCAGAAGAACTGGATGCCGCCGAAGGTCAGGCTGCACGCCACCAGCGCCGGCCAAACCGCCAGCGTGTCCCTGCGATTGCACAGCACGCGCATGGCCCAGAACGGCAGCACCAGCATGGTGAGCGGCAGAATGCGGCCCACCATGGCGCTGAAATCCGCTTCGCCCAGCCCTGTCACCGCCGCCAGTATGCGGAGCGGGTTTCCCAGCGCGCCAAATGCGACCGGAGCGGAATTCGCGATGAGACAGATCAGCGCCGTCTGGAACGGTGGAAATCCCAGCCCGATCATCATCGCTCCGCATACCGCCACCGGTGCGCCTCCTCCTCCTGCGCCCTCCAGCAAAGAGCTAAAAGCGAAAGCGATGAGCAGAACCTGCAGGCGCCGGTCGTCCGAGATGCCGCCGATCGATTGTTTGATGGTTTCGAACTGGCCGGTTTCCACCGAGACGTCGTAGACGAATACCGCCGCGACCACGATCCAGGCGATCCGGAACCAACCGAACACCAAGCCGCCGGCCACCGCGCCCGCCACCATCGCGGCCGGCATCCGAAACACCAGCAGCGCTACCGCCACGGCGGCCGCCAGCGCATAGATCGCCGCCCGCCATGCCGGCGCGCCCCGCACCGCCAGGAAAAAAAACAGAACGCATACGGGGGCCGCCGCGGCTAACGTCGATAGCAGCGGGTTGCCGAGCGGGTCGCAGTTCTGTAGCCAGACTTGGTTCATCTCACGGGCACCGGGTAGAACTCACCAAAAACGCGCCGCGTAGATGCTCGCGCCGGCGCCGCGATGGATGCTCCCGGCCATCGATTGCGGATTGCTCTTGCGGATCTCTTCGTCTCTTCGCCTTAACCGCGCCGCTGCTGCTTCTTCTCCTCTTCGATCATGCTCCACAGCCAGTCGCCCGAGCGCTCGTGGTCCCACTGCGGCGTGGGCTCGAAGTAACCGCTGCCGGGCGCCAGATGCTTCTTCACCACGTCCTCGTTCAGCGTGATTCCCAAGCCGGGCTTGTCCGGAACCGTGATGAAGCCTTTATCGATGATGGGCTTTTCGATCCCTTCCACCAAGTCCTGCCACCAGGGTACGTCCAGCGAGTGGTTTTCGCAGGCCAGGAAATTCTCCGTGGCCGCCGCGCAGTGAACGCTCGCCATGGCGCCTACCGGAGTGCCCGCATAGTGCATGGCCATGGGGACACCTAGTTCCATCGCGGCATCGCCTATCTTATGCGTCTCGAGGATCCCACCCGACGTGGAGATGTCCGGATGGATTTTGCTCACCGCGTGCTTCTCGCACAGCTTGATGAAATCTTCCTTCAGGTAAATGTCCTCACCCGTCAATATCGGCGTGGGGCTTTCGGCGGTGATATGCGCCAACATGTCGGTATACTGCCAGGGAATCACGTCCTCCATCCAGGAAAGGTTGAATTTCTCGTACGCCTTCCCCAGCCGGATGATCGAGTTCACCCCCAGGTGCCCCAGGTGGTCCATGGAAAGCGGAATCTCCATGCCGACGGCCTCGCGCGCCGCCTGCACGTATTCGGAAAGCTTCTCGATGCCCTTTTGGGTCACCTCTTGGGCTACGAATGGGTGCGGCAGAGCCCTGCGCTCCCACGTCGTCAGTTCCGACGGCCCGGTCACCGTGTCCGGAATCTTTTGCACCAGGTTGATGCCCACGTCCATCTTGAGCCAGGTGAGGCCTCTCTCCTTGCGCTCCTTCAGGCGCTGCGCGAAAACGTGGGGATCCGGCGATTCATCCGTGTCGGCGTAGATCCTGACCCGGTCGCGGAACTTGCCGCCCAGCATTTGGTAGATCGGGATGTTGTACACCTTGCCGGCGATATCCCACAAGGCTTCTTCCACCGCCACTACTCCACCGGCCTGCCGCCCGTGGTAGCCAAACTGCTTGATCTTCTGAAAGAGAAACGTAATATTGAGAGGGTTCTCATTCAACAGCCGGCTTTTCAGAAACAGAGCATAGGTGGCGCTGGCGCCGTCCCGCACTTCGCCCAGTCCATAGACACCCTGGTTGGTGTCGAGGCGGACAATGGGGCAGGGGCTGGGCCCCGGCTTCACCACCGTGGCCACGCGTAGGTCCGTAATCTTCAGCGCCGAGGGCTTCGAGTTGGCGTTCACATTGCGCGGCTCCGACTGCTCCGCCGCGGCCTCCCGCGACAGAAGCGCTCCGCCCATGATCCCGGCCGATGCCTTGAACAGCTCCCGCCGCCCTAGCTTGCCATTGCGTTTCAACATTGCCGTTTTCTCCTCTCTGTCTGCTAGGTTACCCCAGCTACCTTGCGACTGCTCAGTTCTCCCTTTCGGATTCCCTGATGACAGTATTCCGCCTTTGTCTGCGCCTTGGTTTCCGGTGGGCCGGACACCGCCGGCCCACCGGGAGAATTGATTACCAGTAAAACTTCAACGAGACCTGCTGACGGCGCGGGGAGTTCGCCTGCGAGTTCCAATTACCGAAGTTGGCGTTCTGCAGGGACGCGGCGCCGCTCAAGGGGCCGAACTGGGTCCGATTCAGGAGGTTGAACGTCTCCCATCGAAATTCCACGCGCTTCGACTCTTTGATGCTGAAGTTCCTCGAAAGCGACAGACTCTCATTGTAGTTCGGGAAGTAGCGGCACTCGGGATTGTACCGCGTCGCGTTGCCGAGCGCCGTAGTGGGCTGCGTGCCAAACCACGATACCGGTTGGAAAAAGTTATCCTTCGCGGGATCGAATTTTCCGGTGTAAGTGCCGCGCCAGCCTTGGTAAGTGGTTATCGTGGGCCGGTTCCCCCCGTTGAAGATGGGGAAGCTGACGGTGGTTGTCAGCCCGATGGGCGTCCCGCTGGAGTACCCATCGATTCCGGCAAAGCGCCAGCCGCCAAGGATGGCGGAAGCCGCACTCTTGCTGCTCAGATACCTCCTGCCCTTCCCGAAAGGCAGTTCATACAAATAGTTCAGCTTCACTACGTGCGTCTGGTCGTAGGCTGAAATCGATTTTTCCAGCGCGCGGTCATATTGGTTTTCCGGCTCGCCACTGGACTGGCTGTCCGCGTCGGTCAACAGCCTGGAAAACACATAGGAGGCTTGTATGGTCAAGCCCGAGGAATACCGCTTGTTATACTTCACTTCCAGGGAGTTATAAGTCGAGTGGCCGATGCGGTCGCCCTGGCCGTTGATGGTATCGACAGTCGAATATTGCGGGAAGGGACGCAGGGATTGTGCCACGGTCGCCCCGGTGCCCCAGAGCGAGTTGAAGCCCGGCCAAGGCGCGACAATCCCCGCGGCGTTAGCGGCGGCCGAGCCCACCTGTGAGTTCAACAAGGTGCGTCCCGACGCGGTGAACGGGTTGAGGGCTGCCGGCAGATTGTTGAAATTAATCTGGTTATACGCCAGGATATTGGACTGGATATGGGCCGCGAACATACCAAGGTAGCCGACCTCCAACACCGAGTTGGCCGTCACCTGGCGCTGAATATTGAAGGAGTAAGTAAGATCGTCGGATGGCGTGACTGCCGCTTTGCCGTTGTAGTAAGGAACGTTGGAGCCGTTGCCAACCGAGGGGTTGATGTTGGGTACCTGGGCCCACGCCGGCGCGCCATTTTGCAAGACCCAAAGCGGGGTCAAGCCTTGGCTTTGGTCGGTAACGGTGATTCGCTGTACAATTCCCAGGTTGTGCGATGAGCTGCCTACGTAAGTGACTGGCCCGAAACTGCGGCTGGCGGCGCCCCGTATCGTCGTCTTACTATCCACGGCGTAGGCGAAGCCGAGCCGCGGTCCCGCGCCTTTCCAGCCAGGGACCAGCGTGGCATTGCCCGTCCTGCCCGGACCGGTGCCGGCGAAAATCAGAGCGCCCGGAATCCCGCCGGCGCCGGGGTTCGGCAAGCCCGGAGCAAAATCGCTGGCATCGCCGTTCGCCACCAGCGGCGCCCCGTTGATTTCATAGCGCAGGCCGAGATTCAAAGTAAGTTTCTGCGATACGCGCCAGTCGTCCTGAAAATACATCTGGTTGGTACGGAACTGAGTAGCCAGGAATCGTGGCGTGTCGAGCGAATAGCCGGAGACCTGTCCCAACAGGAAGGATGCAAACGCGCTCCCGCCGGCGACGCTCTGGTTGGTGTTCAGCGGGATGCCGGTATTCAGGTCCTGAAAGGTCACATTCCCCGCGATATTCTGCTCTCCGAAACCGTCGTAATGAGTGGTGTTGTAGTAGTAGCCCCACTTCAGGGTGTGCTTACCGATGCTCTTGGTCATGTCGTCATGGAACTCCACGACGATGTTATCCGAGCCGTTGGGAGCGGCCACGCCCCAAGCGGTGAACTCGCTGTTGGTGAAGGTAACTTGCGGGAAATCGTCGCCGCAGGCGGGATAATTCGGTATGCAGATCCCCTTGCTCTGCCAATTCGTCGCTTGAGTGTTGGTAAGTCCCCCGGTTTGGCCGGCCCCGCTCCAGGTGGCGAACGAGCCGTGGTTCTGCGACCAGTTATTGCCGCCCGCGTAGAATCGGTTCAGCAAAGTCGGCGTGATGGTGTAATCGTAACTGAGGCGATAAACGTCGGACCCGTTATAGCCTGGGTTGCCGGCCAGAGGTTCGGGCAAGCCGGGAGCGCCGGTGGGGCCGTACAGGTCATGCTCCAGGGTGTGCTCGAAAAAGAACGAGAGCCTCTGTTTGGAGGTGACTATCTGGTCGATCTTGATGCTGTACTTGTTGTTGGGCGATATGGTAGTGCCGTTCGAAATATAGTTGTTGCGAACGTAAGTCGAGGTGCCGGGCGTCGCCGCCACGTTGGCTTTCACCAACGGCTGCACATAATTGACGATCGACTGCGTGATCGGATCGATCCGCGATTGCGGAATCTGGTTACTGGGAAAAGGCGTTCTGACGTACGAGCCGTTTACCAGCGACGTGGTAGATGGGTCGTAGATCGTATACGGCACCCCGCTGGCGTTCACAAAGTTCTGAAAGTTGCCGCTGTACATTTCCTGCGACGGAACGCTATAGGGAGTTGGGGTGGCTCCGATGCGGTTGCGAAAACCCTCGTAGGAGAAGAACCAGAAAGTCTTGTCTCTGCCGTGGTAAATCTTGGGAATCCACACCGGCCCCCCTGCCGTAACTCCGAAATCGTTCTGCTTGTAGACCGGCTTGGTGGCGCCGAAGTAGCCCTTGGCGTCCAAATCCTGGTTGCGCAGGAACTCATACGCGTCCCCGTGAAACTCGTTGGTTCCGGACTTGGAAACGAAGCTCATGGTACCGCCGGAGGCGTGGCCGACCTCGGCCTTGAACCCGCCGGAGGTCACGCTGAATTCGGTCAGCGCGTCAACCGAAGGGGTGTTGTACGCCGTCCACGTGACCCCGTTGGTGTCCAACTGGCCGGCAGTAGTAACGGTAGAGCCGTCGAGCGTCATGCCATAGGCGCCTCCGTGCCCGCCGCCTACCCGGTATTCACTGGTGCCCCCCTGTACGGTGACGTTGTTTACCTCCGCCGTGGTGGCCGACAGGTCGAACGGGCTGCGCACCGCCCCGTTCACCAGCACCGGCAGATCGTCCACCATCCGGTTCGATACCTCGGTAGCCACTCGGGCCGATTCGGACTGCAACAACTGTGCGTTGGCCACGACCTCGACGGTCTGCTGTGCGGTGCCTACCTCCAGCGTGGCGTCCACCAGCAAGGTCGAACCAGGCTGAACCTCAATGCCGTCTGCAATATATATCTTGAATCCGGTGCTCTCAACCCGCACCCGGTAGGTGCCCACCGGCAGCGACGGAACGGTGTAATCGCCCGCCGTGGTCGTGGTGGTTTTGTAGCTGGTATTGGTACTGACTTGTACCGCGGTGACTCGCGCGCCGGGCACAACGGCCCCGCTGGCATCTTTGACGGTGCCAGTAATGACGCCACGGTCGGTCTGCGCCAGAAGTGCGGCGGCGCAAAGCATAAGGACCGGAACGGCCCACAGTTTACCCTGCATGCATTACCTCCCACTGGTAGGTCGAGATGCCCGTTTTGGCTGCGTGAGTTATAAAGTCGATTAGCCTATTTCTTAGCCGAGACCGTCCTCTTCCCTTCCCAGTCGCGGCAATTATACACCTAATAGAATCTGTTTCGCCGATTATTTTTATACTCCTGGTTTCGAGATACTCCTACCAGTGGAGTTATACTGACATCTCACGTGGGGAAGGCCAGCCATCGGCGGAGGTCGCGCCCAGCTTTACAATCGCCCGCCACACAAAGCTTCGTGGCTGGGGCAACCGGCCGGATGTGGCGGCACGGGTGGCGGTTGCTGGCGATTTGGTCCCTCGGACTGCTTGCCTATTCGAATTCTTTCCAGGCGGCCCTGGTGTTCGACAATGCCTCGGTGATTGGGCAGGATCCCCGTATTCGGGCGGCAATGCGCGAAAACATCTGGTCCATCCTGACCGAAAGGTATTGGTACGTTAACGCCAACGCCGGCCTTTATCGGCCGTTTACCACCTTCTCCTATCTGCTGAATTACGCGGTACTTGATAACGGCCCACGCCCGGGGGGTTACCACGGTGTTAATTTTGTCGTGCACGAGGTTAACGTTGCCCTGGTGTATGCGTTGGGCATACTGGTTTTTGGAGGGACCGCGCCCGCTTTCGCTCTGGCCGCGATTTGGGGGTTGCATCCGGTCCTCACCGAGTCGGTCACCAATATCGTGGGACGCGCCGACCTGCTCGCGGCCTTCGGCGTTTTAGCCGGCCTCTTGTGCCACGTGAGGGGCGCCTCCGCCGCCGGGCCGCGCAGGATGGCATGGCTGACTGGCCTGGTAGCCGCCCAAACCGTGGGGCTCTTTTCGAAGGAAAGCGCCGCCGTCTTGCCGGGCATGATGCTGTTGTACGACTTGACGTGGTTCGAGCGAGCCAAGTGGAGCCGCCGCGCCGTCGCCTATGCTGTTGTGGCGCTGCCCTTTGTCGCCTTTTTTTACTTGCGCGGCGGTTTGCATGCGCCCATGCGGATCGACTTTACTGAGAATCCCCTGGTGAGCGCCGGTTTCTGGACCGCGCGGATCACGGCCATAAAAGTGATTGGCAAGTTCCTATGGCTGTTCTTCTGGCCGGCCCATTTGTCGCCGGATTATTCCTATAATGCGGTGCCGCTATTCGGCTGGCGGGCGTCGAACTGGGAGGACGTAAAGACGCTCATCGCGTTAGCCGTATGCCTGGGCGCCTTGATTCTTGCCGCGCTACTGGCCATCCGCTGGCGCCGCACGGGAAAGCCGCTGCTCTTCTTCCTGGTTTTCTTTTTCCTCGCCCTATTGCCTACCTCGAACCTGATCGTCCTCATCGGGAGCATCATGGCCGAGCGGTTTCTCTATCTTCCCTCGGTGGGCTTGGCCGGCTGCGTGGTGGCGGCCATCTACATGCTGGGTCAGCATCCCTCCCTGAAAGTCCCCGCGGCTCGGCGAGTTGCGTGGGCCGCGCTGGGGCTGGCGTGCTTGGCGTTAGCCGCGCGCACCTACGCCCGCAATTTTGACTGGCGGGATGGCCGCAGTCTCTGGACCAGTGCCGTGGAAGTGTGTCCGGGAAGCGCCAGGCCGCATTACAATCTGGCCAAGGAATTAGAGCGCATACCCGGCCGGCTGCCCGATGCGATTGCCGAATATCGGGCCGCGTTGAGAATCGACCCCAGCCATGCGGATGCGCACAACAATCTGGGAAACGCGCTCTCGGGCATCCCCGGCCGGCTCCCGGAGGCGATTGCCGAATACCAGGCGGCACTACGGATTGACTCCGCTCGCGCGGAAGCGCATAACAACCTGGCGAACGCCCTCGCGCGCACGCCCGGCCGGCTGCCGCAGGCGATTGCCGAGTATGAAGCGGCCTTGCGCACTCAGCCCAATAACGCGGAAGAGCATTACAACTTGGCAAACGCCCTGGCGCGCATCCCCAACCGGCTGCCGGAGGCTATTGCCGAATATCAAGCGGCCTTGCGGCTTCAACCCGATCACGCCGATGCGCACAGCAATCTGGGGAACGCCCTATCGGGCATCCCTGGCCGCCAACAGGATGCGATTGCCGAATATCGGGCCGCCCTGCGGATTGACCCCAATCGCGCCGACACGCACAACAATCTGGGAAACGCCCTATCGGGTATACCCGGCCGGCTGCCCGAAGCGATTGCCGAATACCGGGAAGCGCTTCGCATCGACCCCGATTTCGCGGACGCGCACAACAATCTGGGAAACGCGCTGGCGCGCATACCCGGCCGGCTACCGGAAGCGATTGCCGAGTTCGAAACCGCCCTGCGCCTCAGGCCCGATCCCCAGTTGCGCCAAATGGTGGACCGCTTACGAGCCGGGCGTTAGCGCCCCCGCGGCCTGGTTCACGAATCGCCCGTTCGCGTCCGTTGCTACCCTCCCGTGGAACTTCCCGATGCTATATTGCGTATCACGGGGCTGACAGCCCGAGAGGACCATGCTGGAAGCGAAGGCGCTCAAAAAGGCGTTTGGCAGTGTCAAGGCCGTGGACGGTGTCAGCCTGCGCGCAGCCAGAGGCGAGACCGTCGGCCTGCTCGGCCCAAATGGCGCCGGCAAAACCACCACCGTTTCCATTGTCGCCGGCTTGCTCAGGCCGGATTCCGGCGAGGTGCTCATCGAAGGCCGGCCGCTCGGCGGCGATACCGACCCGCTCAAGCGCCAGATCGGCCTGGTGCCGCAGGATGTCGCCCTCTACGACGAACTCTCGGCCATGCAGAATCTCGCGCTATTCGGCGCCCTCTACGGTCTCGGCGGTGCGCGGCTGAAGCGCGCCACCGCCGAAGCGCTGGACCTCGCCGGCCTCGCCGACCGCGCCAAAGACAAAGTCGCCATCTTCAGCGGCGGCATGAAACGACGGCTGAACATCGTCGCGGCCATGCTGCACGATCCGGCGATTATCCTGCTCGACGAGCCCACCGTGGGCGTCGACCCGCAGAGCCGCAACGCCATCTTCGAAAATCTGGAGATCTTCAAGAAGCGCGGCAAAACGTTGATCTATACCACCCACTACATGGAAGAGGCCGAGCGCGTCTGCGACCGGCTCATTATTATCGATCACGGCAAGGTAGTCGCCGACGACACGCTACGCGGTTTGTATCGCCTGGTGCCGGCGACGAACCTGCTAAATGTTGAGCTGGATAGAGACATCGATGGCGCGGCGCTGGAAGATCTCCGGCATCTCCCGGAAGTGAAATCTGCCAAAATGGGCGGCGGTGTGCTCAAAGTCGGAGTACCCGATCTGTCGGCCGGCGCGCCGCGCATCCTCGCCTGGCTGGCGGAGGGCGGCCATTCCTTTCACCATATTTCTAGCGAGAGGGCGGACCTCGAAACCGTATTTCTCACGCTCACCGGCAGAAAGCTGCGAGACTGATGTTCACCACCTGGAAAGCTCTAATCCGCAAAGACCTGCGCCTGTTTTTCAGCAACCGCCGCGCATTGCTCATGAGTGTGGCTGCCCCCATCGCCATCGCGTCGTTTTTCGGTTATGCCCTCGGTGGCAGCGGCAATGCGGAGCACAGCAAGATCCCGGTGCTGGTGGCGGACCAGGACAATAGCGCCATTTCCAAGGAAATCGTGGCGATGCTGGCTGCCAGCAAGGAACTGGACGTAAAGCCATCCACCCTCGACGCCGCGCGCGCGGCGGTGCGCAAGGGCAAGGCCATTGTCGCCATCGGCATTCCCGAGGGTTTCGGCGCCGATGCGAGCAAGGCCTTTTTCGGCGGCGCCAAACCGAAAATGGAGGTGCTCTACGATCCCTCGCATTCGGCCGAGCAAGCCATGGTGGCAGGCATCCTGACCGGCGAAGTGATGCAGGCGGTGAGCAAAGAAACCTTCAGCGGACCCACCGGCAGGAAGATGGTGGACGATTCGCTGAAACGGCTCGAGGGGGACAGTTCGCTGCCGCCCGCCCAGAAACAGGCGCTGATCGGCCTGTTGCGCAGCGTGCGAAGCTGGAACGACCAGAACCCCGGCGATTCCGGGCAGAATTCCACTGGCGGGTTGACGATGCCTTATGAGATGCACGCGAAGGCCATCACTTCCGGCTCGGGCGTGCGCTACAACGGTTACGCGCACGCGTTCGGCGGCATGGGCATTCAGTTTATCCTGTTCGTGGGAATCGATATCGGCATCGGCGTCCTGCTGCTGCGGCAGCGCGGCTTGTGGAAGCGTTATCGCGCCGCGCCTCTCTCTCGCGCCACGCTGCTCGGCAGCCGAGCCACCAGCGCCGCCATCACGTCGATGTTCGTGCTGATGGTGCTCTTCGGCTTTGCCCGCCTGGTGTTCGGCGTGCGCATTGAAGGCAGTATGGCGGGGTTCTTGTGCATCTGCGCCGCATTTTCGCTCATGACCGCTGCCTTCGGTTTGCTGATCGCCGCGCTGGGTAAAACGCCGGAAGCCACCCGGGGACTGGCCATCTTCGTAACCCTGATCATGGTGATGCTGGGCGGCGCCTGGGTGCCTGCCTTCATCTTTCCGCAATGGCTGCAAAGCGCCACGCTCCTCGTGCCTACCCGCTGGGCCATGGATGGCCTGGACGCGATGACCTGGCGCGGCCTCGGATTTTCCGCCGCCATCGGGCCGATCGCCGTCCTAACATTCTGCGCCCTGCTCTTCGGCGTGATCGCAGTGGCACGGTTTCGCTGGGAAGAATCGTAGTGGGGCGGACCTCCTGGTCTGCAATAGGCGCTAAAATATGCCGTCCCGACCGCAAGATCTTGGAAACGCGATTTCTGCCGTCCACAACATACGGTGGTGTGCGGCGGCTTATTTTAACGCCTATTTCCTGGTCTGCGGCCGACCCCCCGGTCGGCCTTTTTCGCGCCGTTAGAAACCCCGGTATCCTGTAACGTAGGTATCCGCGCCGTGAAAACTTTCTTCCATGTCGACATGGACGCCTTCTTCGTGTCGGTGGAAGAGCTGTTCGATCCCACCCTCAAAGGCAAACCCGTAGTAGTCGGCGGTCCGCGGAATGCGCGCGGGGTGGTATCGGCGGCGTCTTACGCGGCGCGGAAATTCGGCGTGCATTCGGCCATGCCGCTGCGCACCGCGGCCAAACTCTGCCCGCAGGCCATCTTCGTGGAAGGACACCCGGAGAGGTATCGCGACTATTCCGAGCGTGTGTACGACGTGCTGCATTCGTTTTCGCCGCTGGTGGAAATGGCCTCCATCGATGAAGCCTATCTGGATATGACCGGCACCGCGCGCTTGCACGGCCCGCCTCTCCAAGCCGCTCACCGGCTGCACGCCCGCATGAAGGCCGCTACGCAATTGAACTGCTCGATCGGCATCGCGGCTTCCCGGCTGGTGGCTAAAATCTCTTCCGATCAAGCCAAGCCCAACGGCATCTTATGGGTGCTTCCGGCCGCCGAAGCCGCATTTCTCGCGCCGCTCGATGTCCGCAAGATTCCCGGCGTAGGCAAAGTCACCGAGCAGCGTCTTCAATCGCTCGGCATCCGCAAGGTGGGCGATCTGGCTCGCCTGGAGGAAGACTTCCTCGAGCGACGCTTCGGCAAATGGGGCCTGGCGCTGGCGGGCAAGTCGCGTGGCCTCGATGCCGGCGGCTGGTTCGATACCGAGATCGGCGAAGACGCGGGTCCGAAATCCATCAGCCACGAGCACACCTTTTCCGAAGACACCGCCGACGTCTCGAAGATGGAAGCAACCCTCGCTCGCCTGTGCGAGAAAGTGGGCCGGCGCCTGCGCGAGCAGGGCTTACACGCGCGCACCGTGCAGCTCAAGCTGCGCTACCGGGATTTCACCACCATCACGCGCGCGCAGACGCTCGGCCGCGCCACCGATCTCGATACCGAGCTCTTCGAAGAAGCGCGCCAGCTTTTCCGGCGCAACTGGAAAGCCGGCGCCGAGGTTCGCCTGCTGGGCGTACACGCATCCGGCTGGAGCGATGAAGCCGCGCAAATGGACCTGATGGACGACGGCCGTCACGAGCGCTGGCAGCAGGCCCTGGCCGCCGCCGATAAACTGCGCGACCGTTACGGCGAAAGCGCCGTCTCCCTAGCCGCCAGCCTCCGCGGCCAATTCCGCGAACGCACCCACGAAAACCCCGCCGGTTTGCCCGGCAAAGCCGGAAATAAGAAGACCTGAGCAATCCCGCAGGAGGCGCCTGAAATCGGCCGCAACCTCTTATGGCAATCGCTGATAGTCCAATGTGTCTCTTGCTTCGCGATTCAGCCGGTTGGCGTTTCGGTCGATAATCTCGGAATCCGTCCGGTCGCGGGCATGTCTCTCCAATGGTATCGGAAGTCGCTCGTCCGCGGACTTCGGCCGGCGATGGCTTCTTCCCAGCCCTAACTTGCCGCCGATTCTCTTTTTTCGCAAAGCAGCGCCATCGATCGCGGCTGGAGCTCGTACAATTCCCCGGCCTCAACCTGTTTCCCGTTCGGCGCGGTCGCGACCGTATCGAAGACCACGTCCCAGCTCACCCCGGCCTCCGCCGGTAAACGGAATTGCACTGCTTCCACGTGGGCGTTCAGAAGCATCAAAAACGTGTCGTCTTTGATCGGTTCGCCCACGGCGTTCACGTCTTCCAGCGTGCGTCCGTTCAGCTTCAAACCGATACAGCGCATCCAGCCGGCGTTCCACTGGTCGCCGGACATTTCGCCGCCGTCGGATCCCAGCCACATAATGTCCTGCTCGGTGTGGCCATCCACCTGCCGCTGCGCCGTGCCGGGATCGATCGGCCGGTCCTGGAAGAATTTTCGGCGGTGCAGGTTGGGATGGCTGCGGCGGATCTCCACCAGGCGGCGCGTGAACTCCAGCAACGATTTTTGGCGCTCGTCCAGGTCCCACTGATACCAACTGATTTCGTTGTCCTGCGCGTAGGCGTTGTTATTGCCCTTCTGGGTGCGCCCGATCTCGTCGCCGCCCGAAATCATCGGAACGCCCTGCGAAAGCATCAGCGTCGCCAGCAGATTGCGCTTCTGCTGTTCGCGCACCTCCACAATGGCGGCGTCGCCGGTAGGCCCTTCCACCCCGTAGTTATAAGAATGATTCTCGTTGCTGCCGTCGCGGTTCTCCTCGCCGTTGGCCTCGTTGTGCTTGTGGTTGTAGCTCACCAGGTCGTTCAAGGTCATGCCGTCGTGCGCCACGATGAAGTTGACGCTGGCGGTGGGGTGCCGTCCGTCGTGCTGGTAGAGGTCGCTCGAACCGGTCAGGCGATAGCCCAATTCGGCCAGGATGCCGTGGTCGCCCTTCCAGAACCGCCGCATGCTGTCGCGATACTTGCCGTTCCACTCAGCCCATAAGCTGGGAAACTTACCCACCTGGTATCCGCCTTCGCCCACGTCCCAGGGCTCGGCGATGAGTTTCACCTGGGAGATCACCGGGTCCTGATTGATGATGTCGAAGAAGGCCGAAAGGCGGTCGACCGCATGCAGCTCGCGCGCCAGCGCGGCCGCCAGGTCGAAGCGGAACCCATCCACGCGCATTTCCTGCACCCAGTAGCGCAGGCTGTCCATGATGAGCTTGAGCACCTGGGGATGGCGCACGTTGAAGGTGTTGCCGGTGCCGGTAAAATCCATGTAGAAACGCGGCTTGTCGGGCAGCAGCCGATAGTAAGTCGCGTTATCCACTCCCCTGAAGCTCAGCGTCGGCCCCATGTGGTTTCCCTCGGCGGTGTGATTGTATACCACGTCCAGGATGACTTCGATGCCGGCCCGGTGCAGCGCCTTCACCATGGCCTTGAATTCCCCGATCTGTTCGCCGTTGTAGCCGGCCGCGTAGCGCGCATCGGGCGCGAAAAAGTTGATCGAATTGTAGCCCCAATAATTGCGCAGCCCTTGATCCACCAGGTGCTTGTCGTCCACGAATTCATGCACCGGCATCAGCTCCACCGCGGTAATCCCAAGCTTCTTGAGATATTCGATGGACGCGGGATGCGCCAGGCCGGCGTAGGTGCCGCGCAGTTCCTTGGGTATCTCCGGTTGCAAAGCCGTAAAACCCTTCACGTGCAGTTCGTAGATCACCGAATCGTGCAGGGGCGTGAGAGGCGGCCGGTCGTTCTCCCAGTCGAAATGAGATGTCGTGACGACGCACTTGGGCATGCCCCAGGCATCGTCGTTCTGGTCGGGTTTCAGATCGGCGTCCGCGCCGTCCGGAGTGTAGCCGAAGACCGGCGCGTCCCAATTCAGCGGGCCGGCGATCGCCTTGGCGTACGGGTCGAGCAGCAGCTTCGCCGGATTGAAACGGTTGCCGTGCTCGGGATCGTACGGCCCGTGCACGCGGTAGCCGTACAGTTGGCCCAGCTTGATGCCGGGCAGATAGCCGTGCCAAACGTAGCCCGTGCATTCGCGGAAGGAAACGGTTTCCGCCGCGGCCGACTCGATGTCGTCGAAAAGACATAATTCCACACCGGCGGCGTGCTCCGAGTACAGGGAGAAATTGACGCCGGTTCCATCCCACGTAGCTCCTTGCGGATATGGTTTACCAGGTAGAAGTGTGTGCGGCATATCCCGCCTCTACTGTAACAGGGGCGGGGCCGGTTTCATGGAGAAAAAAGGGAGCAGCGGCTTCGAGCCCGTGGCGGAAGCCGGGCGACTGTCGCAAGCCGCGCCAATGACGTTCGAATCAGAAACGCAAATCGGGCACCGCTCGTGGAATCCGCCGCGGAGGCGCGGCCGAAACCTTTACCGCGTGCGGGGCGGTTTCGAGTTGGGCCATGGCTTGGTAACTGCGTTCCGCCTCGGCGGCGATGGCGGTCCATGAAAATCGCCGCTCCACGGTGCGGCGGCCCGCGGCGCCCATGCGTTCGCGTAGGGCAGGGGAGGCCAGCACCACGCCTAGCGCGGCGGCGAACCTGGCGTTTCCATCCCGAATCAAAGCTTCCCGTCCGTCGGTCAGCCCCAACCCGGCCGAACCCACCGGCGTGGTGACGATGGCCTTGCCGCAGGCCATGGCTTCCAGCACCTTGATGTTCGTCCCAGCCGAAACCGCCAGCGGAATCGCCACTGCCGTGGCTCGCGCATACAGTGGACGCAAATCGGAAACGAAACCCTGAACCTCAATCCGGCCGTCGAGCTCACCCAACGTTTCCGTCCTCCCAAAGCACTTCCAAAAACTCTCGTGCTCCGGGCCGGCCACCACCCGCAAGCGCGCTTCCGGGAAGCGCTGCCAAACCAGAGGCATCACTTCACGCCGCAGGTTTTCGAAACCCAGAATGTTGGGCAGGTGGCGGAAAGAACCCACGTAGAGGATCTCCGGCGCGGCGTCCCGACCCGAAGTCGCTTGCTCTGCGCACGGCACGAAACGTTCGATATCCACGCCGTTGGGAATTGCGAACACGCCGGATGGATTGGCGCCTTCGGCGATAGCGGCCTGGCGGTCGTCGTCGGATACCGTCCAGACGCCGTCCAAGGTCCGCAGCCACCGGCTTTCGTATGCCCGCCACCGTTCGTATTCGCGGCGGGCTTCCTCGCCAGGTTGGCTTTCGAGCAATTGGCGATAAAGCTGGAAGGTGATGTCGTGCTCCACCAGCAGCGCCGGCACGCGGGGAGCCGCGCTGCGGAAGTGGGCCAAGTGGGTGTATTCGATCTGCAGCAGGTCGGGCTGAAAGGTGTCCGCCAGGTGGCCGATCAGGGCCCGCAGGCTGCTCGACTGGTGGTGCCGGACTTGGCTCGGCAGGCTGCGGTCCCCGGAAGCCCTCTCGTCCATGTCCACCACGTACACTTGCCGGAAGATTTCGTTCAGTTTCGGGTAGTCGACGAACTCGCCCTTCTCGCGGATGGCAGCCAGCGCAAAATCCACGCGTCCGGAGAGTTCGCGGCAAAGATTGAAAATCCGTACCGCGCCGCCGTGGGCCAACGGGTAGGGCAGGAACGGCGTCACCAGCAGCACCTTGGGACGGCCATCGCGCGATCGCGCGCTGCGCGGCCAGCCGCATGCCGTGGCAATCGTGCCGCCCGTCAAGCCGGCATCGCGCGGACCCAGCCGCCGCAACTGGCGGCTGGCCAGAATGCGCGCGGCGCAGGCGGTTTCCTCCATCGGAAGATCCGGCTGCTCGCTCGAACCGCCATCGTGACCGACACTATAAGAAGACCAGCCAGCCGCGGCCGCCTTCCAGAACAACGTCAACCAGGTGGTTCCCGCAAGACCGCAGCGCGGAATGCCGAGTGCCAGCAGTTTCTGCCGATCCACCAGCATCGTGCGCGCCAGCGGCGCCAGCACGCGCGAGCTTTCGCCCGGCTGCAGTGTCCGGAACGGCGCCATCGGCAGCAGGGAAGGTTTCCAGCCGCGATGGTGGGTCTGCAAGGCAACCGCAAACGTGCGCCGGTCCGCAAACAGCGGCAGCATGCGATCGCAGTCTGGCGGTGCCTCCGCATCCTGCTCCCCATCCTGCTCCCCGTCCTGCCGCCAGAGCAGCCAGCGCGCCTTCGACGCGCGCACGAACTCCTCGAACTGGGCGCCGTTCCAATCCTCCGGGACCTCGAAAACGTCAATGCCTTCGCCCGATTCCGGATCGTTGCCTTGCCCAACTTTGACCCGCAACGCGCCGCGCCCATCCAACAGCCGCAAAAGGGCGCGCTGCGGATAGCCGCATCGTTTCAGCGCCGATGCAGCCGCCCGCAGCGCAGCCGCGCCGGCCACGTCCCTGATGCGCGTCGCCCGCGGCGAGCGCCAGGCATGTACCGTGGCCAGATCCCAATAATCCAAAACACGCTGCCAGCCCGAATCGAGCGCCTCTCGCAGGCGATGCCACATCGAGCGCACACGCTGCCAGCCCAAATCGAGCGCCTCTCGCAAGCGATGCCGCATGTAGCGCGCGATCCCCGCCAGCGTAGCGGGAAAGAAATCTCCATTCCGGTTCAGAAGCACGCCCCGGAACGGCGGCACCACCAAAGGAGCCAGCTTCAAAGACCATTGCCCGCCCGCGCCGTTCCAAGCGCCAGCACTCAGAGCCACCCAGCGGCCCCGCAATTGGCGCTGCGCTTCCACCAACAGCGCCATCGAGCCGCGCTCCACAAACACCCGTTCGCACAGCGCGCAGGTCTCGCCGGTCGGGACTGCGGTGGTGAACAGCCAGATGGGAATCCCCCCCGTTCCCCGCCGGACGTGTTGCACCAACGAATCGCAGCTCGCCGTATCGGCCCCGAAAACGGCAACCACTCTCCGATCGCCTTTACCGGTCAACCTGACGAGCCTCTTCAGCCCGCTTTTCGCCCGAGAGATAACCACAAAATTACACCCGTGTTACGTTCTTCACGCCGCGCTTTCCACTCTTTTCCACACCTGCACGGCACGCGAGGAACGATACATCATAACCTGCTTTAGGTCTATGTCAGTATGGAAACATACCTGTTTACTGTTCTGGTACGCCTAGGCCCTAGGGCGGGCGTTTTCGCCTTCAGGGCGGCCTTCACGCCCGCTTCCATCTCGGGAATCTTGACCCTTCCGTAACCTGTTACCCTGACTTCTGATGATGTCGCTACGTACGGTTGCCGTGCTGGGCGCCGGGACCATGGGGTCGCGCATCGCGGCCCATTTCGCCAATGCTGGCTATCCGGTGGAGCTGCTGGACGTGTCGGACTCGGCCGTCCGCCAAGGGCTGGATGCGGCCCGCAAGAGCAGACCGGGCGCGTTCTTTACAGATTCCGCCGCCAGCCTGATTCGTACCGGTACTTTCGACGAGAACCTGCCGCGCATTACCGAATGCGAATGGATCGTGGAAGCCGTAGTTGAGGATCTGGCGGCGAAACGCGCCCTGCTCGATCGCGTGCAGCGGTTTCGCCGGCCCGGCGCGATTCTCTCCACCAATACCAGTGGGATTCCGCTGGCCCGCATTTCGGAAGGTTGGCCCGCCGAACCGCGCGCGCATTTCCTGGGTGCCCACTTCTTCAATCCGCCTCGCTACCTGCACCTGGTTGAGATCGTCCCCGGCGCGGACACCCTCCCCGAAGTGGCCGCTTGGGTCTCCGCCTTCTGCGACCGGCGCCTGGGCAAGGGCGTGGTGCCGTGCAAGGATACGCCCAATTTCATCGCCAACCGCGTAGGCGGCTTCTTTGGCGCCACCGCGCACCGGCTTGCCGTCGCGGGCGATTACACCGTGGAAGAGGCCGATTCGCTCACCGGTCCTTTGATCGGCCTTCCCAAAAGCGCCACCTTTCGCCTGGTGGATATCGTCGGTCTCGACGTTTGGGCCCACGTGTTGGATAACGTTTACGTGCTGGCGCCCGGCGATCCGGCGCGCGACCGCTTCGCCATGCCCGCATTCATGGCCCGCATGATGGAGCGCGGCTGGCTGGGCGATAAGCGTGGCCAGGGCTTCTATAAACGCGTGGGCAGCGCCAAGGAAATCCACGCCATCGATTGGAAGACGCTGGAATACCACCCGGCGCAAAAGCCGCGCTTCGAGTCGGCGGAAGCGGCCGCGCGAATTTCCGATTTGCCCGTCCGGCTGCGCGCCTTGGTGGCGGCCGAAGATCGCGCCGGCCAATTCCTCTGGCCGCTCTTCCGCGATCTTTTCGCTTACGTGGCCGGCATTGCCCCGGAAATCTCCCTCCGCATCGTCGAGATCGACCGCGCTCTGCGCTGGGGTTTCGCCTTTCAGCTCGGCCCGTTCGAGCTGTGGGACGCGCTCGGAGTGGCCCAGACCGCCGAGCGCATGGCGCGAGACGGCACGCCGCTACCGCCCCCGGTCGAGCGAATGTTGGCTTCCGGCGCGCGTTCTTTCTATGCGGCTGCCGACCGCGACGGCCAGCCAGGTACCCGCTACTTCGATTTTGGCGCTCACGGTGAAGCCCTTGGCGCGGACGCCTGGCGCGAGTTGGAACCGCGGCCCGGAATACTCTCGCTGGCCGCCATCAAGCGCGCCCGCGGTGTCATCGAAACCAATCGAAGCGCATCGCTCGTCGACCTTGAGGACGGCGTGTTCTGCGTGGAGTTTCACACCCGTTCCAACGCGCTCGACGACGGCGCGCTCTCGATGATCGAATCAGGGCTCGACCGAACTGCGCGCCACGGCCAGGCCTTGCTGATCGCCAACCAGGGCGAACAATTCAGCGCCGGCGCCAGCCTCGCGCCCATCCTCGGCGCCGCCGAGGAAGGCGACTGGAGCCGGATCGACGCCATGCTGCGCCGGTTGCAGCAGATCCATATGGCCATCAAGTATGCGCCCCGGCCCGTAGTGGCGGCGCCCTTCGGCTCTACCCTCGGAGCCGGATGCGAATTGGTGTTGCACGCCGTTCATGCCCAGGCATCGGCGGAAACCTACATGGGGATGGTGGAATTTGGCGTGGGCCTCATCCCGGCCGCCGGGGGCATCAAGGAGTTGGCGTTGCGCCTGGCCGATCCGAAACGCGTTCTCGATCTGATCGTTTCCGCCAAGATATCTTCCAGCGCCGAAAACGCGCGCGAGCTCGGCCTGTTACGCCCGCGCGATGGAATTACCATGAATCCCGAACGCCTGCTCGGGGACGCCAAAGCTGCGGCCCTGGCGCTGGCTGGCTCGCATACGCCCGGCACGCCCAGGCTCGCGATTCCCGTCGAAAGCACGGCCGCGGACGAGTTCGCCGCGTGGCGCGAAGCGGGGCGAATCTCAGGATACGATTGCATCGTAGCCGAAAAGCTCGCGTGGGTGTTGAGCGGAGGCGGCTCGCCGGCCGGGCAAACCGTTTCCGAACAGCAACTGCTCGATCTTGAACGCGAAGCGTTTCTCTCCCTCTGCGGACAACCGGAGACCCGCGAGCGCATGGCCCACATGCTCGCAACCGGAAAAGCCAAAGGCTAACCGATTCCGTAGTAGGGCGGACCCCCTGGTCCGCGGGGGACGCCCTCGTCCCCCACTTCTTCCCACGAATCGGGTCTCCGAGATCGGCGAAGAGCCGGCCAGGGGCCGTCCGCGGACGAGGGCGTCCGCCCTACAACTGACCTCAGCCCCACCCTTCCAGCCCCGCTGGAAGCCCTGCGCTAAAATGAGGTTGCTCAAAAATGACAACCAGGATACGGTCCACAACGGTGCTATGCGTGCGCCGCGATAATAAGGTGGTGATGGCGGGCGATGGTCAAGTGACCTTGGGCGCGGAAGTCATTAAATCTTCCGCGCGCAAGATCCGCCGTCTCTATAACGATAAGATCCTCGCCGGGTTTGCCGGCTCCACGGCGGATGCCTTCGCGCTCTTCTCGCGCTTCGAAACCAAGCTCGAGCAATTCAACGGCAACCTGGCTCGCTCCGTCGTGGAACTGGCCAAGGAGTGGCGCACCGACCGCGCCCTCCGTCACCTGGAGGCTCTCTTGCTCGTCGCCGACGCCGGCAGCACCTACCTGGTGAGCGGCAACGGCGACGTGATCGAGCCCGACGAAGGCGTAGCCGCCATCGGCTCTGGCGGCCCGTTCGCGCTCTCCGCCGCCACCGCCCTCATGCAAAACACCAAAATGTCGGCTCGCCATATCGCCGAACAGTCCATGAAAATAGCCGGCAAAATCTGCATTTATACCAACGAGAATTTTCTCTTCGAGGAGCTCGAATAGCCATGGTCATCTATCTGCCAGGCCAATCCGACGACGAAGCGCCGCAACTCGACGAGCTCACGCCCCGCGAAATCGTCCGCGAATTGGACAAACACGTGGTCGGCCAGGCCGAAGCCAAGCGCGCCGTCGCCATCGCCTTGCGCAACCGCATCCGCCGCCAGAAACTCGCGCCCGAGATGGCCGAAGAGGTGATGCCCAAAAACATTCTCATGATCGGCCCCACCGGCGTGGGCAAAACCGAGCTCGCCCGGCGCCTGGCCAAACTGTCCAATTCGCCGTTCTTGAAGGTCGAGGCCAGCAAGTTCACCGAGGTCGGCTACGTCGGCCGCGATGTCGAATCCATGATTCGCGATCTGGTCGATATCGCCATCGACATGGTGCGCGAGGAACGCCTGGATGAAGTGGCCGACCGCGCCGAGCTCAACGCCGAGGACCGTCTGCTGGACCTCCTCATGCCGCCTCAGCCCGAGCCCAGCGAAAGCGTGGAGCGCACCCGCGAGAAGCTGCGCGAGCGCCTGCGCGAAGGCAAGCTCGACGAGCGCCTGGTCGAGATCGAAGTCAAGGACCGCGGCCCTTCCCTCGAAATCACCACCAACGCCGGCATCGAGGACATGGGCATCAACCTCAAGGACATGCTGCCCAATTTCTTCAACCAGAAAACCCGGCGCCGCAAAATGCGCGTAGCCGAAGCGCTCGATTACCTGGTGCAGGAAGAGGAGCAGAAGCTGATCGATATGGACCAGGTCACCCGCCAGGCGCTCGAGCGCGTCGAATCGAACGGCATCATTTTCTTGGACGAGATCGATAAGATTGCCGGCCGCGAGTCCGGCCACGGCCCGGACGTCAGCCGCGAAGGCGTGCAGCGCGACATTCTCCCCATCGTCGAAGGCACCACCGTCAATACCCGCCACGGCTTTCTGCGCACCGACCACATCCTGTTCATCGCCGCCGGCGCGTTCCATGTCTCCAAACCCAGCGACATGATCCCCGAGCTCCAGGGCCGCTTTCCCATCCGCGTCGAGCTCAAATCGCTCACCGTGGAAGACTTCATCCGCATTTTGAAAGAGCCCAAAAACGCCCTCTCGAAGCAGTACACCGCGCTGCTCGAAACCGAGGGCATCAAGCTCACCCTGACTGACGATGCGCTGGAGGAAGTGGCGCGCTTCGCCGCCCAGGTGAACCAGTCGTCGGAAAATATCGGCGCCCGCCGCCTCCACACCATCATGGAAAAGCTGCTTGAAGAAATCTCCTTCGAGGGCCCCGACCTGAAGAAGAAGAACGTCAAAGTCGACTCCATTTACGTCCGCAAACAGCTCGCCGACATCGTCAAAGACCAGGACCTGAGCCGCTACATCTTATAGTTCCCTCGACCTCCAGTCCCGTCATCCGCGAATTTCCGCGAAATCGACCGAGCCGCGACCGTCAGGAAGCGGTGGCTGGAGTCCGTCAGTCACGTCGCGCCCCGCCGCGTCGCCGTACAGCGTGGCCGAGTAGCGCCGTTCCACTTGGAAGCCCATGGCGATGGTGACCAGGGCAAGCCCCACCGACGTCGCCGGTAGGAATGCTCCGAAGCGAAGCACCAGCAGCCATATCCCCAGCACCGCGGCGTTCGAAATCAAAACCGCCTTGCGGCGGGGAGACTTGGATGCGAATGCCAGGATCATGAGCGAGTACGGAATCGCCACCACGGCGTCGACGATGTAATGCTCCCCCGTGCTGAATACCGAAACCACGGTTGCAGCCAAAAATATACCGGTCAGTATCCGCAACCATTTCCAGGGACGGGCAAGATAAAAGAGCAGCAGAGCGGTGGCGACGTGCAGCGACGGCATGGCATTGGGAATACCGGATATCAGTGCCGGAGCCAGTGCCACGTGGCCGGGTAACTGGGGAAAGGACGGGAACGCGTACTTGGGTCCGGCGGCCGGATATAGAAAATAGAGGGCGAAACCGATCACCGGATTCGAGATCGTCAGTTTCAAGATGTCTACCTTGTTGTTCTTGATGCCGGCATGCGCGGCAAACAGTAATGCCATCCAAAAACCCAGACTGTTATACACCGTGGTCATTACGCTGCCGAGTAACTGGCTCTTCAATGCGATTTGGCTGATCGCAAAATTGAAATGTGGGCCCAAGGCGCCATCGAAAGCGTACAAGAAATTATCCAGCTTGAACCGGCACACAAGCTTGATAAGCGATACGTAGAACCCCAGCACGATACCGATGTAAGAGAACAAAAGCACGCCGCTCAGGGAGAGCCGGTAGACTGAATCCTTCGGCCCCTTGAACGCGCGGTACGCCAGCGGAGGAATGCAAAAGAACGGAAGATAGACGCCGATGCCGATAATGGAACACCCTGGATAAGGGTGCTCGGCAACCGCAAACCAGTGAATCGCGCGTACCAGAGCCGCGGCGGCAACAATGAGTAACGATTCCTTTCGGGGCGGGCGCGTCCATAGATAGACGACGAAAACGCCCCACATCCCGAATCCGTTGAGAGAATCGTCCGTCCAAGAATGGTCGGCCCCGGAATGCACAAAGAGCGCGACCGCCACGGGAGCTGCCACGACACTCAGCGCGACCGCCGTCAGGACGATTCTTAGCGCCTTGCGATTAGGGAAGCCAGGAGCTGTTACTCCCATTCATGGCGTATTCTAGTGCACTAAGCCAACGGGTTCAATATTGACGTTCGCTATCCTCCCGCCATTCACCGGTGGCACACGCCACGTGGGGCAGACCATCGTTTTTTTGTGGTCTGCCAGCCAGGGTTTTTTTGATATCCTCTGAATCCGCCGGCCGGCCGGGATTATGGCAGACCACAAAAAACCATGGTCTGCCCCACGTGGGGCCCTACACTCCCGCTACCTCGCCGAGAATCGATACACCGTGGTCGTATGATACGTCGCGCCGGGCAGCAGCGTGGTCGAGGGAAACGCCGGATGATTGGGTGAGTCCGGGTAGTGCTGCGTCTCCATACAGAAAGCGTCGCGGCGGCCATAGGTCACTCGGCCTTTGCCTTTGATGGTGCCGTCCAGGAAATTGCCGGTGTAGAACTGTATGGCAGGCTCGGTGGTAAGCACTTCGAGCACGCGCCCGGAAGACGGATCGTACGCCTCCGCCGCTTTCACCAATCCCGCCGCCGAGCGGTTCAACACCCAGTTGTGATCGTAGCCCTTGCCGTAGACCAGTTGGTGGTCGTTCTGGTCGATGCGCGCTCCGATCACCGCCGCCTTGGTGAAGTCGAACGGCGTGCCCTTCACCGCGCGCAGCTCGCCGGTGGGGATCAAGTTGGCATCCACCGGCGTGAAGCGGTCGGCAAAGATGGTCATCTGGTGGTTCAGAATGGTGCCGCTGCCGGCTCCCGCCAGGTTGAAGTAGGAATGGTTGGTCAGGTTCAGGACCGTGGGCTTATCGGTAGTCGCCCAATATTCGATGCGGAGCTCGTTATGGCTGGTGAGCGTATAGGCCACTTTGGCGGAGAGAGTGCCGGGGAAACCTTCTTCTCCGTCGGGGCTCACATAGGTAAGCTCGATCGCCGGGTCGGCGCCTTTCACGATGCTGGCCTTCCATACTCTCTTATCGAATCCCTGCGGGCCGCCGTGCAGGGTATTGTCGCCGTCGTTCTTGGGCAGCGTGCACGTCTTGCCGTCGAGCGTAAACTGGCCGTGCGCGATGCGGTTGCCGTAGCGGCCAATCAATGCGCCCAGGAACGCGGTCTGGCTTCGATAGCCATCCAGGCTGTCCATACCCAGCACGACATCGGCGTAAGCGCCCTTCCGGTCGGGGGCGGTCAACGACGCCACCGCACCGCCGTAAGTCAGGATGTGGGCTTCCATCCCCTGCGCGTTCTTCAGAACGTACACGTCCACGGCTGTTCCATCGGGTAGTTTTCCAAACGGCTGTTGGGTCACTGCGGAGTTTCCTTTCTTGGGCGGCGGCGTTTTCGATTGATTCTGCGCCAGCCCGGCTGCTGCCAACAGGCATGCCAACAAGGCATTCCACGAACGGCTTGGTTTCATGACCCCCCATGGTAAGCGATAGCAGGGAACAATGGGGCGAGGACACCCCGGTTATAGTGGGAGACATATGCGGAGGCTCGGGCCGTGCGCGTTGGTGATAACTTTAGTAGGCTTGTGGCTTCCCCTTCGCCTGCAAGCGGCGGCGGATCGCATTCGGCTGCCGCTCGATCCATCGAGGCGCGTGGTATTGCCAGGGCACGTGCATCCGCTGGCGCAAGCCCGCTTCGATCGCGGCGCGGCCGATCCGGCGATGCCCATTCGCTACGCCACGCTTCTGCTCGCTCCCGCGCCGGGGCTCGACGGCTTCCTCACTCGCCTGCAGCAGCCCGGCTCGCCCGACTTTCGCCGCTGGCTCACCCCGGCCCAGTTCGGCGAACGCTTCGGCCTAAGCCCCGGCGACCTCGCCCAGTTGCGCGCCTGGCTCGAAGCCGAAGGTCTCCACGTAGAGGACGTGGCGCGCGGCGGCGCCTGGATCGCGTTCAGCGGCGCCGCCGGCGCTGTCGGCCGCGCCTTCGGAACCGAAATTCATCGCTACCTGGTGAAAGGCCAAATGCACTATGCCAATGCCACGCCGCTCTCCATTCCCGAGGCTTTCGCGGGCGTGGTCGCCGCCGTGCGCGGCCTCGACGATTTCCGCCTTCAGCCGCAAGTGCGCCTGGCCTCGCCCGACTATAATCAGGGCGGTACCCACTACCTCGCGCCCGCCGATTTCGCCACCATCTACGACCTGAACCCGCTCTACACCGCCGGCTGGAACGGCTCCGGACAAACCATCGCCATCGCCGGCCAGAGCGCCATCGGCCTGAGCGACATCGCGAGCTTTCGGAAGACTTTCGGTCTCCCCGCCAATACTCCAACCGTGGTGCCGGTCGGCCCCAGCCCCGGGACGAATTCGGCCCAGCTCGAAGCCGACCTGGACCTGGAATGGAGCGGGGCCGTGGCGCCGCACGCCAACATCGTCTACGTCTATGCCGCCGACGTCATGGTGGCCGCCGAATACGCCATCGACCGCAACCTCGCGCCCATTCTCAGCTTCAGTTTCGGCGCTTGCGAGTATTACGAACCGGCCGCATGGCGCTCGGTGGCGCAGCAGGCCGCGGCGCAGGGTATCAGTTGGATGGTTGCCTCCGGAGACGCAGGCGCGGCCGAGTGCGATGCCCAGAGTGCGCCCATCGTCGAGGCCTCCAAAGGCCCCAACACCAACTTCCCGGCCACCATCCCGGAAGTCACCGCCGTGGGAGGGACCGAATTCAACGACGTCGGCGGCGCCTATTGGGCCACTTCGAATTCGTCCAGCTTGGGCTCGGCGCTCTCCTACATCCCCGAGATCGCGTGGAACGATTATGCGACGATGCACGGCTTCGACGCCACCGGCGGCGCGCCCAGCGTGTATTACTCCAAGCCGCCGTGGCAGGCCGCGCCGGGAGTGCCGAACGATGGTGCGCGCGACGTTCCGGATGTCGCTCTCGCCGCTTCCCCGGTGCATTACCCGTACCTCATCGTCAGCAGCGGCGCGAACTACACCGTGGGCGGCACCTCGGCTTCGTCGCCGGCATTCGCGGGCATGGTGGCCCTGTTGAATCAGTACCTGGTGGCCAACGGGACGCTGCCGCAGCCCGGGTTGGGAAATCTGAATCCCATGCTATACCGCCTGGCTCAATCCACCACCGACGTGTTCCACGACGTTACCGCCGGAAACAACTATTTGCCCTGTTTGCAAGCGAGCCCTGGCTGCTCCGCCTTGGGCTTGGGCTTCGCCGCCGGCCCCGGTTACGACCTCACCACCGGTCTCGGCTCGGTCGACGCCAATCATTTCGTCACCGAATTCGCCGCCGGTCCAACGCCGAACGTGACGCTGACCGCTTCGCCATCCTCGGCGGCCCTCACCGATACGGTGCAACTGACCGCCACGGTGACTGGCTCGGGCGTCTCGCCCACCGGGTCGGTTACGTTCCTCTCGAACGATGCCGCGCTGGGCACGGTATCGCTTTCGGGTTCGAGCGCCAGCTTGCCTGTGGCGGCTTCCGCCCTCGAAGCGGCGGCCGGTCTGGTAACTGCCGTCTATAGCGGCGACGCGGTCTACAACGGCGCGCAAGCTTCTATCCAGGTGGCGCTCGCCATCAACGCCACCGCCGGCCAATCCTTCGTAGTTCCGTTTGTGTCGCCCAATCCCGTGCCGCTCGATGGCGCCGAATGGAGCTACACAGTCGGCTTGACCGAGCTCAACGGCGTGGCCACCGCGCTGACCGGATTCACCATCAATGGAGTCAAGCAGAATCTCTCCTTCTGGACTTCCACCCAGCTTCCCGCCAACGGCAAGATTTTCGCCTCGCTGGATGCGAGCGGACTGACCGTTCCCCAGAACCGCGTCTTCGCTTTTACCGGAATGGATGCCGGCGGCGGCACCTGGAGTCAGCAATTGACTGTGTCATTCGTGGCCGCCGAGGGCCCAACGCTCTCGCCCGGCATGCTGCTCTCCAGCTCGCCCGCGGTAGTCGAGCAGAATCCGCAAGCTGCTGCGAACTGCCAGTGGCAGCAAATTCTGACGCTGCAAGAGACCGGCGGATTTCTGGTGGAATTGAGCGGTTTCACGGCGGGCTCGACCAACCTCTCCAGCCAGATTCAGCAATACTTCGGCACCACCCGCCTGGCGCCCTACGGCCAGCTTCAGGCGGCGTTTTGCCAAGCTGGAATTTCGCCGCCCGAAACCCAGAACATCGCGGTGGCTGGAATCAGCGAACTGGGAACGGCGGTCACGGCATCGCTCCAGGCGTCCTACGCCGCGGCGGCGAGCGCGCCCTCCGCGTTTTCGGTTTCTCCTTCGGCAGCCGTCATTCCCGCCCCAGGCGGCTCCGCGTCCCTCACCTTGACCTTCAGCTCGGGAGCGCCCGCCTGGACCGCATCGGTACTGCCGGCCAATCTCGCTTCCGCGTGGCTCACATTGAGCGCAACCAACGGAACCGGCGGGGGCGCGATCGCGCTCACGGCGGCGCCGGGCGGCCTCGCCCCCGGCGTATACAACGCCATCGTGGATGTGGAAGCGCAAAACGCCTTGCCCCAGTCCATCCAGGTGCCGGTGGTATTGACGGTGGGCGCTTCTTCGGCGATCTCCATCGGCGGCGTCGGCTCGAACGCCTCCGGGTCGACTACCGTGGCTCCGGGCATGCAAGTGGCGGTCTACGGCGCCGGTCTGGCGCTATCCACCGCCTCGGCCGGCGGCCTTCCCCTGCCGCTCAGCCTGGCGGGAGTTTCCGCCACGGTGAACGGAGTCGGCGCGCCGCTCTACTTCGTTTCGCCGCGGCAAATCGACTTGCAGATTCCCTA
Organism: Bryobacteraceae bacterium; assembly: GCA_049511335.1. GTDB lineage: Bacteria > Acidobacteriota > Terriglobia > Bryobacterales > Bryobacteraceae > JBEKYD01. The sequence goes on from JBEKYD010000001.1 coordinate 96,635, forward strand.
CGAAACCGGCCTTGGCGCCGCCATTCTGGCCATCGATAACGCCGGCCTGGTAACCTATTTTCCGATTCAGGTCGCGATCGCCGCGCCGGGTATCTTCAACGTGTTTTACGACGCTTCCAGCAAACAATACAACGCCGCCACGCCGGGCGACGCCGTGGAGATGTTTATCACCGGCGATGGCGACGTGGCGCCGTCGCTCGCTACCGGGGCGACCCCTCCTTCGATCACCGCCCCATCGAACTTGCCCGCGCCGCGCCAGCCGGTCTCGCTCACCGTAGGCGGCATCGCGGTCACTCCGCTGTTCGTAGGAATTCCGAGCGGCCTGGCCGGAGTCACCCAGATCAACTTCATCGTCCCAGCGGGGTTGGCCGCGGGACCGCAACCGATTGTCGTGACGGTGGGCGGAGTAGCTAGTCCGGCGGTGAATCTGAAGATCGTGACGGGCGCGACACCTTAAGTGGGACGGGCCTCTGGCCGGTCCAAGGCAGACGGGAGTGCCGGTAGATCCCCAGAAATTACTAGAATGATTCTGCCGGTCGGGAGCGCCGGTTTTTATTGAACGGGCAGAGACTGACCGCACTGTGCGGGAAGCTTCAATGCCAATGGCTTAATTTCACCGCTTTCGGGCATTGAGGATGGCTCGAGCAGAGAGCGGGTGCGCGGGTCAACCAATACCAGCTCCGCCGCATTGTCCGACAGGTCGGTGGGGTTGAACATGGTGCTACGGCCGAACCAGCCGTTTTTCTGTTGAGCGATAACATCGGAATAGGCGTTGGAGCTCAGATAATCGTATACTAATAGAGTTTCTCCATACTGTCCGCGTAAAGTCCTGGCCAAGGAGACGATCTCCGCCGGAGTGTGATAGGGATATTGCCGGGCGATCCGATAGACCCTCAGCTCTCCGTCGATAAGGCGTAACCCGATCACGGTCAAATAGTGACTAGGAATACTTCTATAGGCTCCGAAGAAACGTCTTTCGCCAAACATACCCCGCGCAGAAAGATTGCATTCATACTTATAGTGCCGCAGTACCTCAAGATTATCCTTCTTGACGACGTTGTAACGCCCCAATCCGTAAACCCAGCTTACCGCCTCGGCAAGAGCGTCCTGATACGCGTTGGCGTACCCGCGAAAGGCGATTTGAGGGGCGCAGCCAACACCGTTACAGGGTACCTGAGTGAAGTTGTCGTGGGGAACTATCCAGTCCACTGCGTCGAAGCGCGCATCCTTAATACTCTGCCCAATGCAAAAGCCATCCAGACATAATTCTGTTCGGCTATCGGGAGCCCGCGCCTGCTGGGCGTGCAATGCAGGTGGTGCCGTCGCGGCGAGTCCGATCAACGCCATAGCGCAAACAGCCGTCCGTTTACCGTTCCTCAGCATAAGTTCCACACCTCCGCTGCCCCGCTAATGAGTCTCTTTACCTAGCCAGCTGGAAGCCGGCACAACCTCCGCCCGCGAGTTGGGAAATCCTAAGTTGAAGCAAATCAGGCATTCCGTCCTAAATCGTCTGCCATCTAGTGCCGAATATCCGACGAAGAATTCCATCTTGTGGTCACCTTGGGGTGGGAATGTCTGACTAGCGTTCTGCACAAATTTAAGCGCGGCCTGATGATCAAGTACGTCGCCGGGCACGTGCCGATGGTGGGCCGCCTCCAGCGGCCCTTTTCCTTCGGTCAAGACAAATATGCGATCAGTGGTCAGGCGCTCCCGGTACTGCACCTGCTGAAGAAACGGCCCCTCGATGCCTGACACCTCGACATCAAATGCCGGGCTCGATCCGACGTTTCGAAGCAGGAAACCACGCGGCTCGACATTGAGGGCATTCTCAACGTTCCAATTTCCTTCGACTATGACAACCGGCCGTGGGCGTTGTAGTTCAACTTGCGAACTAGCGGCTCTGGCAGCTCGCCAAGCAGCAACTGCGGCGGCGCATGTCGCCGCCGCGATTACAGAGTTATAAACAATCTCTCCCGTGCCCATGCCCCCGAGCCTACCACCTCCCGCCAGATCGTACAACATACTTCACCTTATGTTTGACGATTCACGCAAGCAACTGAAATTAGCCGCGTTACTTCCAGCGGGCCTGGCCGACCGTCCCTGGGCGTGGTCCACTAAGACCCGACCCACGTAAGCGCCAGCCGCCAGCGCCCGGCCGGAAACCTCCCGCGATACTCGCGCAGTGTCCGCGGGTGTATCTGTCCTTGCGGGCCAGCGGCGTCCTTCGGGGCCATCATGACGGCGGGCGGCGCAACGGCCTCACATGGGACCGTTTCCACAACCATGGCAGACGTGTAGGATAGTTTCAGTGGCCTTCGGCGAGGTGATCACGGGTTGCAAAATCGAACTGCGATTTTCGCCTTAACCCCAATGCGGGCGTTTTCGTCTCCCGTGGCGCCCCACGGCGATCTGCCGGCGGCTGTAATGACAGGCTAGGAGGTCTGTCCCACTTTGAGGACCCAGACTAAGTGAATAGCGTACTGATCGTTGGCGGCGGAATCGTAGGTCTTGCCACGGCCTACCGGTTCAAACAGCGGTTTCCCGATGCCGCCGTCACCCTGCTCGAAAAGGAGCCCGGCGTCGGCCGGGGCCAGACCGGTCATAACAGCGGCGTGCTGCATAGCGGCCTATATTACAAGCCCGGCTCGGTGAAGGCGCGCCTGGCGGTGAGCGGCATCCGCCAAATGGTAGCCTTCTGCCAGGAGAACGGCATCGCGCACGAAATCTGCGGCAAGCTGGTGGTAGCGGCGGATGAAAGCGAGGTCCCGCGCCTGCGCGATCTCGAAGCGCGCGGAACCGCCAATGGCCTGGAGGGGCTGCGCCGGCTGGCGCCCGAGGAGATGCGCGAAATCGAACCGCACGCCGGCGGTGTGGCCGCCCTGCGCGTGCCTCAGGAAGGCATCGTGGACTACGCGCAAGTCTGCGCCAAGCTGGTGGAAAAACTCTCGGCCAGCGGTGTCCGCGTCCAGACCGGCGCGCGCGTCACCAACCTGCGCTATGGCGGCAACCAATGGACGGCGCACACTCCGGCCGGCGATTTTCAGGCGGGTTTCCTGATCAACTGCGCCGGCCTTTATTCGGACCGCGTGGCGGCGCTTGCCGGCGAACGCCGCGAGGTGCGCATCGTGCCCTTCCGCGGCGAATACTTCAAGCTTCGTCCCGAGCGCCAATTCCTGGTGCGTCATCTTATATATCCCGTGCCCGATCCGCAATTCCCGTTTCTGGGCGTGCACTTCACCCGCTTGATCCACGGCGGGATCGAGGCCGGGCCGAACGCCGTGCTGGCCACCTCGCGCGAAGGATACCGCAAGACCGATTTCCGCCCAGGCGATTTGTTCGATGTCCTAACTTACGGCGGTTTCTGGCGCTTTCTGCTCCGCTACCCCGCCATGTCCTGGTATGAATTGCGGCGCTCCTTCAGCCGCCGCATCTTCTGCGAATCGCTGCGCCGTCTGGTGCCCGAAATCCAAACCGGCGACCTGGCCGAGGGCGGTTCCGGGGTTCGCGCCCAGGCCCTCTCGCCGCAAGGAGAAATCATCCAGGATTTCCAGTTGATCGCCCGCCCCAAAGCCCTGCATGTGCTGAACGCTCCCAGCCCCGCCGCCACCGCTTCTCTCGCCATCGGCGCCGAAATTGTGCAAATGGCCGCGCAAAATATGGTCTGAGCCTAAGCGCAAAGACACCGGCGACAAGATCGCCGGCGCTACGGACCGCGTCAGGCAGCGGCGGCGTGGGATTTGCCCAGGCAGCAGCGCTTGTATTTGTGGCCGCTGCCGCAGGGGCAGGGGTGGTTGCGGCCGATTTTGGGTTTGGGACGGCGGTAGGATTCGGGTTTTTGTGCATCGTTGTGCAGATTTGAAGTTGTGCATTCTGGTCCCATCCTCCAGCACTGTCCCCATCTCCCCTCGCCGGTGTCGGGGAGTCGAATATTGGGGAGAAGTGCGGGACGGGGGCGTCCCGCGCGGACCGGGGGTCTGCCCTACTTGACCGGTTCGAGCTTGTGCGACTGCATGCGCTGATTGAATCGGGCGAGATCGTTATCGAGAACCGTTCGGTATCGGCCGAGGACCTGGTTCAGATGCGCCTTTAGCTCCTCGAACACGGCGAAATCCTGATCGGTCGGCTTGTTGTCACCCGTATCCACTTCGGTTTGCAAGACGGCGAGCTGGTTATTGAGCTTGATGGGATAGTTCAGGGTGTCGCGCGGGCTGCGGTTGCGGGTCTGGTAGAGATCCTGCTCGATCTCGTCGAGTTTCGATTTAATTTGCGCGGCAAGGCGGGGATCGCGGCGAATCGGGAGCGGCTTGGTTTCGGTGACGCCATTGGCCGCGAGCCGAACCGAGTATTTGCCGGGGGGCGCGGCCGGCCCCTGGCCGGGGCGCGCGCCACGCAGCACGATTCCCGGAAACGTGACTGCGCCGGGATAGCGCAGATCCCAGACGAATCGATTCAAGCCGGCGCGGCTCTTCTGGTTATGGAACTCGCGAACCAATTGGCCGTTGGCGTCGAGAATCGCAAGCGTCACGTTCTCCGCCGGGCGCGCCAGGTAGTAGTCGACGATCGCAGTGGTAACGGACCGCACTGCCGGCCGCGGCTCGAATAAATGCGCCGGGCGCTCGGTGATTTCAGGCGAGAACTGCCGCAACGGCGCGATATCGTCGAGAATCCAGAAGGAGCGCCCGTGGGTCGCGATCACCAGGTCGTCTTCTTCCACCACCAGATCCGAGACCTGGGTATCCGGCAAGTTCAACGAAAGCGAGCGCCAGTGCGCCCCGTCGTCGAACGAAACATAAATGCCATGTTCCGTTCCGGCGTACAAGAGCCCCGCGCGGTGCGGATCTTCGCGCACGGCTTGGGCGAAATCGCCGGCGCGAATGCCCGCGACGATTTTGGTCCATGTCTTGCCATAGTCGTGAGTTTTGAAGATGTAGGGCGTGCGATCGTCCATCTGATAGCGCTTGGCGGCGACGTAGGCCGCGGCGGGATCGGTAGGCGATGCCTCGATCATGCTGACCCGGTTGAACTCGCCCATCCCCGGCGGGGTGACGTCGGTCCAGTGTTTTCCGCCGTCGCGGGTCAGATAGACGAGCCCGTCGTCGGAGCCGGTCCAGATGGTGCCGGCTTCGTGGCGCGAGGGAGCGATGGAAAAGATGGTGCCGTAGATTTCCGGGCCGTTCTGGTCTTTGGTGATGGGCCCGCCGGAATCGCCCAGGGTTTTAGGATCGTTGCGGGTGAGGTCGGGGCTGATGGTCTCCCAGCGCTGGCCCTGCGAAGTGGTTTTGAAGAGATGCTGCGACGAGGTATATAGAATGTTGGGATCGACGGGAGAGAACACGATGGGGAAGGTCCACTGCCAACGTTCTTTCAGCACGCCAGCGGACATGCCCGAAAAAAACAGCGGATAGACGGTGATCGATCGCGTCGCGCCGGTGCGGCGGTCGTAGCGCGCAACGATACCGGCCTGGTCGCCGCCATAAAAGATGTTGGGGTCTTTCGGGTCGGGGGCCACGTAGCCCGCCTCGCCGCCCGCTGCCTGGTACATCCAATTGCCGGCGGGCGCTTCGGGATCGCGCAGATTAAGCGCGCGGTCGCTGGGCACGCAGACCGAGCCGCTATCCTGCTGCGCGCCGCAAACGTGGTACGGAAATTCGGCGGTGGTGGCGACGTGGTACAACTGCGCGGTTGGATAGCTTTCGAGCGTCCAGGTTTGTCCGCCATCGGTGGAAACCGATCCCCCGCCGTCGTCGCTCGAGGCGATGCGCCGCGGATCGTTGGGCGCGATCCACAAATCGTGATGGTCGGCGTGCGGCGCGTGCATCAGGTGCAGGGTCTTGCCGCCGTCATCGGAGCGATAGATCTCGACATTCATGGCGTAGACCGTGTCGCGGCGCTTGGGGTCGGCGGCGATGCGCGAGAAATAGAATGCCCGTTGGCGGATGCTGCGGTCGTCGTTCACCAGCGTCCAGGTTGCGCCGGCATCGCTCGATTGAAAGAGGCCGCCGTCGTCGGCTTCCACGATGGCGTAAACGCGATTCGAATCGGCTGGCGAAACGGCGACGGTGATTTTTCCGACGATGCCCCTCGGCATGCCGGGATTGCGGGTGATCTCGGTCCAGGTGTCGCCGCCATCGATCGATTTGAACAGTCCGCTGGACGGGCCGCCGCTCGATAGCATCCACGGCGTTCGGTAAGCTTCCCAGAGCGAGGCAAACAGCACGCGCGGATGGTTGGGGTCCATGGATAAATCCCCCGCGCCGGCGTGGTTGTCGCGGAACAAGACGCGCTTCCAGGAGGCGCCGCCGTCGCTGGATCGAAACACGCCGCGCTCCGGGTTCGCGCCGTATGGGTGCCCCAGGGCGGCCACGTACACCAGATTCGGATTGGCGGGATCGATGCGAATGCGCGCGATGGCTTGGGAATCGTCGAGGCCGATATGCGTCCACGTCTTGCCCGCATCCACGGATTTGTAGACGCCGTCGCCTTGCATGATGCTGCCGCGCAGCTCGGTCTCTCCCATTCCGAGATAGACGATGTCCGGATTCGATTCGGACACCGCGACCGCGCCCACCGACGAGCTGGCGATCTGGCCGTCGGTGACCGGAGCCCACGCCACACCGCCGTTGGCGGTCTTCCACAATCCGCCGCCGGTCGCGCCGAAATAATACTCGAGCGGCCGCGCGGCGCTGCCGGCAATGGCCTGCGACCGCCCGCCGCGATTCGGTCCGATGTTTCGCCATTTCAGCGCGCCGAGATCGTAGTCCTGGGCAGGCAACACGGCGCAGATGGAGATAAGAAAAAGGAGGCGGGCGCACCGCATAGGCAATCAGCTTTGTCCCAGGCGGTTGAACACGTGCTCGATATTGGTGTTTACGGCTGCCTGCATAGCGTCGTCGTCGCGGCCGGAGCGCATCGTGGTGCCGTAACGATCGGCGGCAAGCGCTTGGATGGAAGCTACCGGCATGCTCTGTTGGATCTCGCGCAGCGACTGCCCGGCCTGCTTGCCGGCCTCGACCCTCATTGCCAGCTCCTCGATGTAGTTGCGCTGGCCCGTCATGAGTTGGCGCCCGTGCTGCAGCGCGCCATGTCCGCCGGCCACGTGGTCGAAAGCGAGCTTGGCCACCGAATCGATGGTGTTCGGCCATTCCTTGGGGAAGCTGTCGCCTAGAAACGGCAGCGAACCCAGGATCATGTCGCCGGTTGCCACCACGCGCTTCTGCGGGCAAAACACTACGACGTCGCCGGCCGTATGGGCGCGCCCGTGAAACTCCACGTGCAGGTCGTGCGCCTTGTCCCGAATCACGTACGTCTTGCCGAAAGTGACGGTGGGCAGCACGGGGGTGAAATTCTGCATCTCGCGCGCGAAGGCCTCCAGTTGCCGGATGCGCTCCGCGATGGCGGCTTTCTGCTCCGGCGAGCTGGCCGCGCTCAACTGCTGGCGCGCCGCTTCGAGCAGCACCGGAATATGCGGCTGGCCGGAAAACGGATGACCGTGCGGCTCGAGCGATTCCCGCAAGCGGGCCGCGGAGTACTCCGCCTGCAGCTTCTTGGTGGCGTCGCTGGCAATGATCTTGAGACCTTTGCCGAATGCGTCGCGATAGCCGGCATTGCCTTGGGTGTGATCCCAGTGGAAATGCGT
>JBEKYD010000002.1:0-103488 GCA_049511335.1 Bryobacteraceae bacterium
AAGGCCGTTACGAGCGAAGGGACCCGGCGGAGAGAGAAGGAAAAGGCTGCGGCGAGCCGTAAGGCGGCGAAGCGTGGGGTGGAGAAAACGCCCTATGTGGAGCTAAGCGGCGAATCGCCCGGCGCTCTTCGTTGCAACGCTTAATGCCGCGCATGCCGGTGGTAAGCCAGGTCGAGGATCGGATCACTTGGAACCTTTTTCTTTTTGCGGCGTAGAATACCCACCCCGGCGCCACGCGTAGCTCGTAGGGCGGACCCCAGGTCCGGCTCCCCGCCGCCGAGTTGGCAATCTCCACGGCGCAAGCATACATAATAGGACAATGCGGGATTACGTGCGGGCGGAAACGGGGCACTTGCTCGAACGCTTCGCCGCCGAGCTGAAGCGCGCGGCCCGGAATCCCGATGCCGACGCCATACACGACTTGCGCGTATCCATCCGGCGGCTGAGCCGGTGCCTGCGCGTGTTCGCCGCTTTTTACCCGGACCGTTCCTGGAAGAAGATCCGCGCCAAGCTGCACGGGCTGCTGGAACGCGCCGGAGCGGTGCGCGATCGCGATATCGCGCTCGAGCTCACCGCCGCAGCCGGTGTATCGCCGCGGGCCGCGATTCATCGCCAACTCTCCACCGAGCGCCAAGCGGCCGAGCGCGAGATGGCGGAAGAAATCGCGCGCTGGAGCCGGCGCGATCCGTCCGCGGCCTGGCGGCGAAAGCTGGACATCTAGTCGCTGGAGATTCGATTGCTCGAGAAACTGCCTTCGCCAGATTGGAACGCGCTGCTGGGCGCGGCCGCCAATGCCCGCCACCGGCTGCCGGACCTGGTATCGGCATATTTTCGCGCTGGGCGTGAATTCCTGGCTAGCCGTCCCGCGCTCGCCCAACTGCATGAGCTGCGCCTTGCCACCAAGCGCCTGCGCTACACGCTGGAGCTGTTTCGCCCGTGTTACGGCCCGGCTCTCGACCGCTACATGACGGACCTGCACGATCTGCAGCAGGCGCTCGGCCAACTCAACGATTGCGTGGCGTCGCGCAACCTGCTGGCGCGGGCAATGCCGCCATCCCCGCTGCGCGACAAGCTGGAGCGGTTCCTGGACCGTGAGATAGCGGTGCGAGCCCGAGAAGTTCGGCGGGTCTGGACAGAGCAGCTCGACGCCACCGGCCGGGAAGTGGCGTGGGTGAAATACCTCGCGCGCCAGGCGCGGGAGCGGCACTTGTAGGGCGGACGCCCTCGTCCGCAGCCGGCCCCCTGGCCGGTTCTTCGCCCACGTCGAGAGTGTCCCGCGCGACCCGTTACGGATGGCCGGAGATTATGGGGCAGGTTGGTAACCTGCAGCGGGTTGATAACCCGCTTTCGGCAGTTTCTCAGCAGCCCGCGAAACGCCGATTAACAGTCGGCGGCAGCGTGGCGCCTGCCCCACACCGCTTGCCGTCACTCTATCATGCGAGCCTCGCTAATTACGCCGCGGTAAAGGCCCGCGCCACCTGTTAGCATCAGGCTTGTTATGCCAATCGCCGATTTGCTGGACTCCGGGGACCGGTCCCTTTACGACGTTCGCTCAAAGAGCCCGGGGCCGGCCGGATCGCTGCCCTTGACCGCTGAAGTGCTGGCCAGCCGTCCGTCAGGAGACCTGTTCGGCTGGGCGCAGGATGCCGGGATGGGATGGGACCCGGCAGCGCTCGGCGCCAAGGAGTTTCTAATTCTGAGCACGCATGGCGGGCTGCGCGCGCCGGATGGTACGCCGATCGCGCTGGGCTATCACACCGGTCACTGGGAAGTGGGCCTGCTGGTGGAAGCGGCGGCCAAGGAATTGAAGGCGCGCGGCGCGATTCCCTTCGCCGGAGCCTGCACGGACCCCTGCGACGGGCGCACTCAGGGCACGCCCGGCATGTTCGATTCGCTGGCATACCGCAACGATGCGGCCCAGGTTTTCGGCCGGCTGATCCGCTCGCTGCCCACCCGGCGCGGCGTGATCGGCGTAGCCACCTGCGATAAAGGGCTGCCGGCGATGATGATGGCGCTGGCCGGGGCGCGCGCTCTGGCGAGCGTGCTGGTGCCGGGAGGGGTAACCCTGCTGGCCGAAGAGGGCGAGGACGCCGGCAAAGTGCAATCGTCCGGCGCGCGTTTTGCGCGTGGGCAGAAGACCCTCGAATCCGCCGCGCGCGATTTGTGCCGCGCCTGCGCCACGCCGGGCGGAGGATGCCAATTCTTGGGAACGGCGGCGACCTCGCAAGTCATCGGCGAGGCCCTGGGCATGACGCTGCCGCACGCGGCGTTGGCGCCCTCCGGGCATCCCATCTGGATCGACATGGCCAGGCGTTCGGCCCGCGCGGTGCTCGCCATGGAAGCCGGCGGCATGACGATGGGCGACGTACTGAGCGATCGGGCGATCCATAACGCACTGGCGGTGCACGCAGCGTTCGGCGGGTCCACCAACCTGATTCTGCACCTTCCCGCGATCGCGTTTTCGGCCGGCTTGAAGCGCCCCGGCGTCGAGGACTGGACGCGCGTGAACCGGCAAACGCCGCGTTTGGTGGACGTGCTGCCCAACGGCCCGAGCATGCACCCGACGATTCAGGTGTTCCTTGCGGGCGGCGTTCCGGAAGTCATGCTGCACCTGCGCAGGGCCGGTTTGCTCGAGACCGGCGTGCGCACGGTGACAGGCGAAACACTCGACTCGTTGCTCGATTGGTGGGAGCAGAGCGAGCGCCGGGCGGCCCTGCGCCAGGTGCTGCGCGAGCGCGACGGCGTGGACCCCGGCGATGTCATCATGAACCCGGACCGGGCGCGCCAGCGTGGCTTGACCTCGACCGTGACGTTCCCGGTGGGGAACTTGGCGCCCGGCGGATCGGTCATCAAGAGCACGGCCATCGATCCCAGCGTGGTCGACGCGGACGGCGTGTACCGTAAGACCGGGCCGGCGCGCATCTTCTGCAGCGAACACGCTGCCATGGCGGCCATCAAGGGTCAGGGGCCGGAACGGATTCAGCCGGGCGACGTGCTGGTGCTGATGTGCCGCGGACCGCTGGGCTCGGGCATGGAAGAGATTTTCGAAATCACCGTGGCGCTGCGCTATCTCGATTTCGGCAAACACGTGTCGGTGATTACCGATGCGCGATTCAGCGGCGTTTCCACCGGCGCCTGCATCGGCCATGTGACGCCGGAAGCGCTGGCGGGAGGCCCGATCGGCAAGCTGCGCGAAGGCGACCTGATCGAAATCGTCATCGACCGGGTGAAGCTCGAAGGCACGTTGAACCTGGTCGGCGCCGGCGGAGTGAAGTTCGGAGCGGAGGAAGGCGCCAGAATACTGGCCGAACGCGCGCCGCGCGAAGATCTGGCGCCCGATCCGGAGCTGCCCGCGGCCACCCGCCTCTGGGCCGGCTTGCAGCAGGTAAGCGGCGGCACCTGGGGCGGCGCGGTCCACGATCCCGACGCGATTCTCCGCGCGCTGGGCCTGGCGGGCAAAGACTGCTCCGATTGACAGTAATCACGGCGTGGCTGTCAGCCCTATGCCACGTAGTACACCTATTTTCTAAATTACAGTCACGTGTTCGGCAACCGCTCCTTGACAGTCGCGGCTCTGACCCGAACATTCGATCCTGATGCCAAAATGTTCGAGTTCGCGAAAGAGCCGCGAGTCAGAGCCGCGACTGTCAAGGAGCGGTTGCCGGAGTCGGTTGCCCACGCTGCTGTTTGTTCTCAGTGCCAGGGCGCGGCTCTTAACCCGATTCGGGCAAGGCCGCGGCCGCGCTGGCAGGCGCCGGTGTTTTCTCGACCGCCAGTTGTAGCCTGCTTCGGCCGCCCTTCCAGCGCAGCCATGCGAGCGAAAGCGCCAGCATGAGCGCTATCACAAAGGCGGTAGCCAGCGTAGTTTGCGGAATACTCATGGTCCGCTTGAAGGGTTTGGCCAGCGCGCCGTAAACCAAAACCACGTGCACCCAGTAAACCATCAGCGAATTCTTGCCCAATACGATCACCCAGCTCCAACGGGTGCGCGCCCAGTATTCCGTCCATAAATAGGATGCCGCCATCAGCACCAGCATGATGCCGAAGCGAATCAGGACCAGGGCCGGGCTATCGCTCCAAAAGTTGGACTTCGGGTAGACGGAATAGGGCAGGTTGGCAAAATACTGGCCGGCGAAAACCAGGCCGAAGCCGGCCAGTACCGACCATTGCATGAGCCGCTCGAAATGCTGCTCGATACTCTGTTTTACGATCGCGCCAAGCGCCAGCCCGAAGCCCAGATACGCGGCGCAGGGGAACAAAGGAAAGTGCCCGCGGCCGGGTATGGGCACTAAGTATTCGCGCAGCAGAGTAGGGGCCGCGTCCCAGTTGAGGTTGGCCAGAATGGGCGAGGCCAACGCCACCGCCAGCGCCACCGAAGCGGCCACGCGGGCGCGGTTGGCGCGGCTTACGCCGGCCACGGGGGCGAACAATGCCATGGCCACGCCCATGCAATTCAGAATGTCTACCTTGAAGACTTCGTGCCAGTTTCCGCCGGATAAGCTCCCCATCCAGTTGCTGATGCGGAAGGCAAAGGCGATGGCGAGAATGTAGCCGGCGCGGCCGAGTGCCAATCGCCACCTTCGCAGCGGGTTCAGTCCGCGGCGTTCCCATCCATCCATCTGGAAGGCGCTGGTCATGCCCGCCATGAACAGAAACAGGGGCGCGGCCATCCCGCCCACGAACTGGGAAAGCACGTAGGGACCCCCGTCCCGCAAATCCAAGCGGGTTAGGGAATTGAAGGTATGGCACTGGATCATGACGAGCACAGCCACGCCGCGCATCCAGTCTAAGAAAGGAAATCGCTTCACAAAAAGGTTCAGGCCGCCAGTCAATCGGGCGCCGCTATGGTGCAATTTAACACAATAATACCGTCCACACCGCACCCGGACGGCTTTCGGAACTGGTTGTGTTCGATATGCCCGTTTCACAGCCCTTATCGGAAAATGCATGCCACAGGAGGTCGACCTCACGCCACTTCGGAACTACAATGCCGTTCTCCACTGGAGTTGTTTCCGAGCGGCGCGTCATCCGACCGCGATGCTCTCGTCGCCCGGATTCACAGCCGCGCACCACGCGAGCAGGTGAGTCAACGGGCGCTGGCGCGTTTGCGACCGGTAGCCGTCTGATGCCGCCACTTAAGAACCGGCGATCAGCTTTACGCGTCGCGTCGAGAAGAACGGACCTGTATGTCCAGGTTGCGGTTATCGCTCCAACGGCATGTTCGGTGGGATATCATTGATTTGTTGGTGAGGACAGCGCTTGAGTTCTGGAACGGTCGATATCGCTATCATGACCCCTTTGGTAGAGGAATGGGAGGAAATGATTAAACACCTCGACGAAGGTGTCGATGTATCGACTTGGTCGCCGGCAAAACGCGGAATTATCGGCGTGCACTCGGTGTTGTGCGCGGTCGCCGGCAAAGGCCAAGAAGAAATGTCATCAGCATTAACGCTAACTCTGGAGCGCGCCAAACCTTCGACTGTCATTCTAGTAGGCGTAGCTGGTGGTTTTCCCGCTCTGAAGGTTAATCGGGGTGACGTTGTAGTGGCCCATTCAGTCCACAGTTTTGACTACGGAAAGCTGTCGGACGGGAGGTTCATCCGGCGGCCTGAGAACGACTACAATTGCGATCGCGGGTTGCTGGAATTCGCGAATCTCATAGCTCGATCTGAAACTACCGACTGGCGGGAGCATATCTCTCGGCCTCGGCCCGACTCGGCAAGCGTTCAAACATCTAAGGCCCATACAGATTGCTATCTGGCTTCTAGCAACAAGGTGGTCGATGACCCTGACCACGAATTCTATGCCTCGGTTGCCGCGAGCTTCGATGAGATTCATGCGGTAGAAACGGAAGCGGTTGGTGCAGGAGCCAGTGTTCGCTTGGCACAGAGTGAACGACAAATCAGTCTGATCGTAATCCGAGGGATCTCCGATGAACCCGGTGCACCTCTTGCCGGTGGTACCGCAGATCGAAAACTATGGCTGCGCTATGCCGCTGCCGCTGCTGCTGCCTTCACTCGGTCCCTTATCGAAAGCCTGCCTTCAAAAAAAAAACTAAAGCTCCCTTCTCAACTCCCTCGGCAGTAAGCTCGGTCCCGCCCGATCCGCTTTGTGTGGGCCGGTCCAAGGAACTTAATGAGCTCGTACAAGGGCTCGTATCCGATGGCGTTGGACCGATCGCCGTGCTAGGACCGCTAGGCGTTGGCAAGAGTACGGTGATCTCCAAGGCGCTCCACCATGCCGACGTGGTGAGAAGGTTCGGTAATCAGCGCCACTTTGTTAACTGCGACGGTTGTACATCAACTGAAGCAGTGCTGGCAGCTATCTACAGCGCCGTAGGCGTTGATGTCACCTCCGCGCCGTTAGCTCTGGAGCAGGTTTTGGCGGCTGGTCCCCTTGTGCTCGTGCTCGACAATTTCGAAACTGCGTGGGAGGCCGACCAAACTGCTGCCGAGCTTCTGCTTGGGCGTCTGGCTTCTGTTGGCGGCGTCGCCCTAGTAGTCGCGGTTCGCGGGCGAGAGCGCCCCGCCGAACTACCTTGGAAGACGGTATTGCAGATTGAGCCGTTCTCGCCGGAAGCCGCTCGAGAATGTTTCCTCAAAGTTGCTGGACGGGAATTCGCAGTGGATCCTCGACTAGATGAACTGCTGTCGAAGCTCGAATTCTTGCCGCATGCGATTGCCCTCTTGGCGCACCAGGCACAAGGCGAGCCTGATCTAAGTGAGATCAAGAGCCGTTGGGAAGCCGAGGCGAGTTTGATGCTGGTCCGCCGCCCCGGCAACGATAGAGCCACGAGCTTTGAGATCTCCTGCTGGCTTTCGATCGGCAGCCCAAGGATGACCCAAGATGCGATGCTGGCTCTTGCGGTGCTGTCGCTCATGCCTGTTGGAATCGCGCGGTCCGACCTTGATGGCTTAGGTGAGATCGTCTCGTTTGACGGTGCGACCGTGCTTCGGAAACTCGGACTGGCAGCTGATGACATTAGCAGAATACGGGTTCTGGCTCCTGTGCGGGAGTTTGCGTCGCGGTCGTTGAGGATAACCAATGCAGCCAGGGCAGCCTTGGCGGCCTACATGCTCAAACTCATCGTTGAGAATTCCGGCCCTTTTGGCAGCTTGGATGCTAGGGGTAAGTATCGGCGCTTAGCAGCTGAGGTCCCCAATGTAAATGAGATCTTCAAGATTAGCGCCGAGCTGTTTGACTATACCTTTGTTTGTGAGGCTGCGCGAGCATGGGCCGAATTCCTGCGGGTTGTTGGTGTCGGACCGCTCGCTCCCCTCGAATTGGCGATTGGGCTTGCCGCGAAACATGGCGATGCAAGATTAGAAGGGCAGTGTTTTCGGGGCCTGGGAGATGTTCTTCTGGCTAGGCAGCAGATCACACAGGCCTTGGCCGCGTACAAACTGTCATTGCCCCTACTTGAGAAGGTCGATGACTGGTATAGTGTGGCAGATGCCTATAAACGCATGGGCCACCTCTACAGAGGGGCGAGAAGATACAGCGTGGCTCGTAAGCTGTACCAGAAAGCGAGAGGACTGTACCGAAGCCAGAAAGATAAAAATTGCGAAGCCGACTGTATCATCGGACTCGCGGAAGTCGAAATGGCAGTGGACAACATTTCAGCCTCTCTGAAATTGGCGACCAAGGCCCTTATGATATACCGAACAACCGATTCCCACTACGGCATTGCGGGGTCTCTTCTGTTGTACGGTGCAATGGCGGCACGGGAGGGTGATCTCGACCGCGCAACCGCTTTATACACGGAAGCGAAGGCGCACTTCGAGAAGATCGGAGTAGACGCGGGCGCCGGAGCCTCCCTCTTACGGCTTGCCGGTATAGCAGAAGAAAAGCACGAGGCACAACAAGCGATCGAGTTGTACAGGCAAGCCGCGGCAGCCTTTCGGTCTATAGGAATTGAGTTCAACGCAGCAGCCATCTGTGAGAGGTTGGCGAAGGACGACGCACGCCGCAGAGCAGACAACGCGAACTAGCCCGATGCCACAATCCGTTCAAGCGCCGCCAGCATCCCCGAGGCCTCGGGGGGCGGACTCTGCGCTTCATACCAAGCGGGCCCGACGTCAGTGGCCTGAGAAGGCTATAACCCGGAAACCGGCATAGTGGATGATTATGTGGGCTTACCGGAAGACAGGCGTCGAGAAACCGCCAGACGCGCTGCAAAAGTGCATAAAATCGTGCAGGCCTCCAATCCTGCCGCATCGGCTCTCCAGCCGGCGTTTCCCGGCGTCGGCAGTCTAAAAGGCTCTGATGGACGCTTGTTACAGCCACGCCATCCGCTTCCGCGCAAAAGCCTTGGCCCTCGCTGATCGCGCTTTCAAAACCCCCAGCGACATCCTCGACGACCCCGAAGCTTCCCCTTCTGTTCGCCTCAAAGCCGCCACCTTCATCATCCAAACCGCCATCGCTCCCCCTCCCTATAAACCGGAAGAGCCCTGCGGCGTCGAGGAGCTGCCCTGGAACGTGGTCCTCGGCAAAAATGGAATCCTCGCCCAACAAAAACGGGAAAAGGCAGAAATGGAGCGGGAAGAGGAAGAGCAAGAAGAAATGGAACGGCAACAGAAACAGAGCTCCCAACCCGCCGCGCAAAAACCGGAAAATTTGCACAAAAATGCACACCCGCAGCAGCCCCGCCGCAACGGCCCCTCCGGCACCGCCGCCTGATAGCCCCCATTTCCATCTCGTCACTCGCCAAAATGCACAGAACCGCGGCGCGGGCCTCCAGGCCAGATGGCACCGGCTTTAGCCGGTGAAGCGTCGCCTTTCGAGCCGACCTTCCCACGGCGGCCAATCGCAAATCCGCACAAAAATGCACAAGCCGAATCGGACTCTAGCTTTATTATCAGCGGCCTACGCGGGACACCAAGGGACCGTGCGGCGCACCGTGTCTGCCGCCCCTTTCAGAATGGAGAGCATTACCGGCTCCTCAGAGATTTGCGTTGGGTTCCAAGCTGCGCCAGAGATACCAGCTCGCCACGGTGCAATACGGGCGCCAGCGGGCGGCCAGTTCTTCCATTTCGGCGGCGAGGGGCAACTCTTTCAATCCATACGCTTTGCGAATTGCGTTGCGGATCCCGAGATCGCCCGTCGGCAGGATATCCAGGCGGCGCAGGGCGAAGATCAGGAACATGTGAACCGTCCACGTGCCGACCCCTTTCACCCTGGTGAGCCGGTCGATGATTTCTTGATCGGAAAGCTGCGGCAGTTCCGCAAAAACCACCCGGCCATCCCGCGTGTGCCGAGCTAAGTCACGGATATATTTCGTCTTCTGCGTGGAGAGGCCGAGCGAGCGCATGCGCGCGGGACGCAATTTCAGGACGTTATGGGGAGTCAACGGGTCGCCCGCGGCCGTCACCAGCCGCCCGAAGATGACGCTGGCTACCCTCCCGCTGAGTTGCTGGTAGACAATCGATTTCACCAGAGTGCTGAAATCCGGATCGCGGAATTCGATACCATAGTCACCGACCCGGTCTATAATTGCCGCTAGAATCGGATCGGACTTGCGGAGGTGGTAAATGGCCTGCTTCATTATTCAGAAACGCTTCATGGAGAAACGCCGTGTTCTGAAACACGTTCGCCCCAGGCTACGTCCTTTCTATTCTACCGGCATGCGAACAGCGATACTTCTCACCCTGACGGGCGCCTTGGCGGCGCTCGCGGCGCAGCAACAGAAGCAGCCCGACGAAGACCTGCCGTCGATCAACGTAGACGTCAACGTGGTGAACGTGCTGGCGTCGGTGCGGGATAAGCACGGCACCCTGGTGCCGAACCTCGAAAAGGATAGTTTCACCATCCTCGAGGACGGGAAACCCCAGACAATCAAATACTTCACGCGTGAGACCGACCTGCCGCTGACGATCGGCATGCTGGTGGATACGAGCGGCAGCCAGGTCAACCTGATCGGCATCGAGCACAACGCCGCCTCGCAGTTCTTCTCCCAGGTGCTGCACAAGAAAGACGAGGCGTTCCTCATCATGTTCGGCGAAGAAGCCGAATTGCTGCAGGACTATACCAACTCCGCCCGGCTGCTCAACGAAGCGCTCAACCAGTTGCGGCCGAGCTCCGGAGTGGGAGGAATCGGCGCCGGCCCCGTTCCTACGGCCGGCGGTCCGCGCGGCACGATCCTCTACGATGCCGTATACCTCGCGGCCAGCGATAAGCTGCGGTCCGAAGTGGGCCGCAAGGTGATCGTGGTCATCACCGACGGCGTGGACGAGGGCAGCCGCTTGAGCATCAACCAAGCCGTGGAAGCGGCGCAGAAATCCGACGCCGTAATCTATAGCATCGAGTATCTCGACCCGTACTTCTATTCGCGCTTTGGGTTCGGAGGCATTGGAATGGGAGGCGGAGGCGATTCCGCCCTGCACAAGCTTTCCGACGACACCGGCGGGCATGTCTACAAGGTCGACCGAAGCCATCCGCTGGAGGAGGTGTTCCACCAACTCCAGGAGGAGATGCGCACCCAATACTCTATCGGCTACACGCCCCTCAACGAGGTGAGAGACGGTTCCTACCGCAAGCTCGAAATCAAGCTTTCGAGCAAAGACCTGAAGGTCCAGGCGCGCAAGGGCTATTACGCCATCAAACCGGGAGGCCGCTAACGCGCCGGGTCCGCTCCGCGAAATAGCGTTCCAGGGCTTCGCGCAAAGTCGGCATGGGCGCCAACCCGGCCCGCTCCATCTTACCGTTCGACAGCGCCGAATACTTCGGCCGCCGCGCGGCGGTGCGGTACTCGCGCTCATTGGTGGCGAGTAGCATCGGTTCGCGTTTGGCGACGTCGAAGATGGTCCGGGCAAACTGGTACCAGGAAACCGGCGCGCCGCCGCCGACGTGAAAGATCCCGGTGTGTCCGCGTTCCACCAATTCGATGGCGCGCATCGCCAGCAAGGGGGAGTAAGTCGGCGATGCGACATGATCTTCCACTACCCGGATCGGTTGACCGGCCTCCGCCAGCCGCAGCATCAGCTCGACAAAGTTTCCCCGGGCGGTTTGAAGGCCGCCGGGCCCGAACACTCCGGAAGTGCGCAGGATCAAGGCGTGGTCCAGATAGGCGCGCGCATAGAACTCCCCGGCCAGCTTCGACACCGCATAGGCGCTCAGCGGGTGCGGCGAATCGTCTTCGGCGTAAGGATGGTGGTGATGACCGTCAAAAACGTAGTCGGTCGAGAATTGAACCAGGCGCGCATCCATTTGGCGGCAGACCAGGGCCAGGTTCCTCACCGCCAGGGCGTTCACCAGATACGCCGCTTGAGGTTCTCTCTCGGCCACATCTACCTGGTTGTAAGCGGCGGCATTAAAAACCACTTGGGCGTCGAATTGGGTGAGCGCCCTTTCCACCGCCGAGGCGTCGGTAATATCCACCTCGTCGCGATCCCAACCGATCACGCCATATTGCCTGGCCTTCAGTTCCCGGACCAATTCGACTCCCAATTGGCCGGAAGATCCAAACACCGCGGCTCTTCGATTCATAGGAATCCCCAGAATAACGCATGGTGGAGTCCGTGGCGGGGCTTTCCTGGGCGTCGAGACCGCGCGCTCTTTGTTATTGTAGAATTCGGCCAATGGGGATGACGGAGGAGCAACTTCGCGAGAGACTGCGCAAGATCTCGGCATTGTTCGAGGGCGCGACGACGCCGGGCGAGCGCAGCGCGGCGGCCGCGGCGCTGGAGCGGATCCGGGCGGCGTTGCGCGGTAAGGCTCCGCAAGAGCCGCTGCAGGAAATGCAGTTCACGCTGCCGGATCGCTGGCAAAGGCGCTTGTTCGCGGCTTTGTGCCGCCGCTACGGCCTGGAGCCTTACCGCTATAAGCGGCAGCGCCACACCACGGTGATGGTGCGAGTGCCGCGGTCCTTTGTCGACCGCACGCTTTGGCCGGAATATCTGGAGCTGCGCACGGCGCTCGATGAGTACCTGAATTACGCCACCGAACGAATCATTCGAGAAGAGGTTTTTGGCGACGCGCGCGATGCGGCGGAACGCACGGGGTAGCCTTCGCAGGCGGGTGATGAAGCTTTGTGGGCGGAAGGGGTGAGTACGTGCGGGAGCTGGTGCGCGCCGGCCAGAAGCGCAAGGCGAGGGAAGGCTTCGAGGGCGTTTTGTTGGAAGCGCTGAAATCAGAGCCGGAGGCAGTGACGCCGGAATGGTGGGCCGAAATCCGCAAGAGAGTTCGCGGCGGAGTGAAACCGTCTAAGGCGTCGCGCTAATCGTGCCGCCGGAAATCATCATTCGAGCCGCGGCACGGCGCGAGATGGAAACGGGGTTACGAAAATAGCTCTCCTTGCCGATCCTCAATCCACAATTCCGGCCGATATTCCACCGGGCGCGGCGAAAGGCCGTAGCGGTTGCGGATCTTGGCCACGCGGTCGCGCAGTTCGTCCTTGTAATCGCGTCCGAGATACGCGCCTCGGGCGAACAGGCGCCGATATCGCGCTGCCAGTTCCGGGAAGCGTTCCTCCAGAAAAGGGAAGAACACCTTTTGCGCGCTGGGCATCAGAAACAGAACGCCTTCCCCGAAAGATTGCGCGCCGTGGTCGCGCGCGGCCTTGGCCAGCCGGTCCAGGCTGCGCGGCGAATCGGTCAACCCGGGCATGATGGGACTGGGCGTTACGCCGACCACGATGCCGGCCCGGCTTAATTCTTCCACGGCGCGCAGGCGGAGCTCGGGACGGGGAGCGCGCGGTTCCAACTGGCGGGCCAGAGGTTCGTCCAGCGTGGTGATGGTGAAATACACGTTCAGCACGTTACGCCGGGCGATTTCGCCCAGAAGATCCAGGTCGCGCGCGACCAGGCCGGATTTGGTGGTGATGCCGAGATGGCGGCCGTTCTCGGCGGCGAAAACGGCCAGGATATCGCGAGTCCTGCCGTAGCGCCGTTCGGCCGGCTGGTAAGGATCGGTGGCGGTGCCGATCGCGATCCTTTCGCCGGGCGCCACGCGCCGCAGTTCCTGCCGCAGAAGCTGGGCCGAGGCCGCTTTGGCGTAGATGCGATCGTCGAATTCGGCCGCGCTCATTTCCATGAATTCGTGGGTGTAGCGCGCATAGCAGTATTTGCAGGCGAACTCGCAGCCGCGATAGGGGTTGATGGTCCAATCGAACGGCGCGTCCGGACGGGTACGGTTGAGAATGCTCCGCGCGGGCATGTCAAAATACTCCACTTGCCGCTTGGCTTCGAGCCGTTCGCTTGCTGAAGCCAGGCGCGCGATACCGACCAGGGCCATACGGCTAGTTTCGCTTTTTATTCGCCATAACGCAAGGGCTTCTTCGCGCAGCCGGGGAATTCACCTTAGGGAAAAGGACCGATGGAAGAACGGGCGCCGGTTCTTGCCCACTGAAGGTTTATGCATCTCGACGTGGGCGGCGTGCGCCATAGCAGGTTCGACCAAGGGCTGCATGATACACTGGAAGCTAAAGCTAAGTTCCCCCGTAGCATGGATTTTCTCAAAGGGCTGAACGCCCAACAGCGCGAAGCGGTGAGCACAACGGAGGGACCGCTGCTCATTCTGGCCGGCGCTGGCAGCGGCAAAACCCGTGTCATCACCCACCGTATCGCGTACATCATTACGGCGCGGCATGTGCCGCCGTCGTCTATCCTGGCGGTGACGTTCACCAATAAAGCCGCCGGCGAGATGCGCGAGCGAGTGAGTTCGCTGCTCGAAGGGATACGCCTCGAATCGGAGCCGCTGGTATCGACCTTTCATTCGTTGTGCGTGCGCATGCTCCGCAGAGATGGGGACCCTCTAGCCCGCGTGCGGCCGGGATTCACGCGGCGGTTTTCGATCTATGACGACGACGACCAGCTAGCCATTATCAAATCAGTCTACCGCGCGCTCGGTCTCGACGAGAAGGAGTTCATGCAGCACCGCGCGGCCCTGTCGCGCATCAGCCACGCCAAGAACGTGAAGCAGACGCCGGGGGACGTTTACAAGGAGGCGGTCAACAAAGAGACCGAAGCCCTGGCGGCGGTTTTCGAGGAATACGAGAAAGCGCTGCGCAACGCCAACGCGCTCGATTTCGACGACCTGCTGCTCGAAGCGGTTCGTTTGCTGCGGCACGACGATGCTACGCGCGAGAGATGGAACCGCCGCTTGAGCTACGTGATGGTGGATGAGTATCAGGACACCAACCGCAGCCAGTACGAGCTCATGCGCTTGCTTTCCGAATCGCACAACAATGTTTGCGTGGTGGGCGATGAGGACCAATCGATCTACAGTTGGCGCGGCGCCGATATCCGCAACATTCTGGACTTCGAGCGCGATTTTCCCAATGCCCGCACCATCCGCCTGGAACAGAATTACCGGTCGACCAAGAACATTCTGGCGGCGGCTTCGGCGGTGGTGGAGAACAACAAGCAGCGCAAGGGCAAGAAACTCTGGACGGAGGCGAACGCCGGCGATTCGATCGGTGTGTACGCCGGTTACGACGCCGAAAACGAAGCGCTGTTCGTGGCCGACGCCATTGAAAAGCATCTCACGGCCAATCCCGAAGACCACGTGGCGGTCCTCTACCGCACCAACTTTCAATCGCGGCAGATCGAGGAAGCGCTGCGGCGCTACGGCCGGAAGTACAACGTGGTGGGCGGGTTCAGCTTTTATCAGAGGGCTGAAATCAAGGACGTGGTGGCCTACCTGAAGCTGGCCTCGTCCAATACCGACTCGATGAGCCTGCTGCGAGTCATCAATGTGCCGGCGCGCGGGATTGGGCGCACCACGGTGGAACAGATCGAGAAAACAGCCCGGGACAAGAACACCAGCCTGTGGGAAGCCACTCAGGATATTATCGACTCGCAGAATCTCTCCACCCGTTCGCAATCGTCGCTGGTGACTTTCCGCAACCTGGTGCAGGAGCTATCGCTGGTGGCGAGCGGCGCCGCTTTGCCGGAGTTGATACGCTTTGTGCTGGAACGGACCGGCTACCGCCGCATGCTGGAGCTGGAGAAGACGCCGGACGCGGAATCGCGCCGCGAGAACCTGGACGAGTTGATCAATGCCGCCACCGAAGCCGCCGAGCGGGGTGAGGGGCTGGGCGATTTTCTGGATCACGCCGCGCTGGTGGCGGAAGCCGATTCGTTCGACAAGGCCGCGCCGGTGGCCTTGATGACGCTTCACAACGCCAAGGGCTTGGAATTTCCGGTGGTATTTCTGACCGGCCTCGAGCTGGGCCTGTTCCCGCATAGCCGTTCGGCGAACTCCGAGGCCGCGCTCGAGGAAGAGCGCCGATTGTGCTACGTCGGCATGACCCGTGCCCGCAAGCGGCTGATCCTGACATGGGCCAAGTTTCGACGGCGTTTCGGCGGCGGCGACCAGGAACGGGCCACCCCATCCTGGTTCTTGAGCGAGGTGCCCGAAAACCTGGTGGTGGACCTGGGCGTGCAAGATGTGCCGGGAGAAGTAGGGCTCTATGCCGAGCGTTTCGACGTGCGGCAGGCCGCGCGGCGCAATACGTTCACCGGCAAGACCTACAACTCGGTCGATAATATTTCCCAGTTCTTTAACCAGCGCGGCATTCCGTTCAACTCGCCCAAGCCGATTTCGCCATCCCCGGCGGCGCCGCCGGCCCGGCCTCCGTTGGTTTCGCGGCCGCAACCAGCCGCGCCCGCGCTATCCACCGGAACCCCCAAAGCACCGCCGGGAGTTTCGCGAGTGGCGCGCGCGGGCATGACGGTGGTGCACCCCAAGTACGGCGCCGGCACCGTGGTGCGTCGCGAAGGCGACGGAGAAGATGCTAAGATCACGGTGAACTTCCCCGGAGTCGGGCTCAAGAAGCTCGTCGAAAAATACGCAGGACTCAAACGAAACTGATGAACACGACAACCGTTACCGACAAAGTAGAACGTAAGAAGCAGAAGCGCGCGGCGCGCAAGAAAGCGGCGCCCAAAGCCAAACGGGCCGCCGGAGTGGCGCGCGGCTCGCAAAAAAGAAAGATTCGTCACCAGACCCAAGGCCAGCGCAAACGGTAACCGCGAAACCGGCCAGATCGCTCTCGAACTGATTCGCATGACTCGACCCACTCGGGAATTCACGCTTCGGGACAGAGCGATTTGTCCCTTTTCGATACCGTGAGCCTCTTTCGCACCAAAAGCATCGACGAACTGATCGCCGCTTCCGAGGAGCCATCCAAGAGGCTGCGCAAGACGCTCGGCCCGTGGAGCCTGACGGCGCTGGGGAT
This sequence comes from Bryobacteraceae bacterium, assembly GCA_049511335.1. Classification (GTDB taxonomy): domain Bacteria; phylum Acidobacteriota; class Terriglobia; order Bryobacterales; family Bryobacteraceae; genus JBEKYD01. Next base: position 16,178 of record JBEKYD010000002.1, read on the forward strand.
CGGGGCGGTGATTGGGAGCGGCATTTTCACCCTGACGGGTACGGCGGCGGCCGGCAAGACCATCGCCATCAAGTCGATTCTCAACGCCACGGTGATCGACCTGGTGCTGTCGGGCTCGGCGGCGCACTCGCAGTTGGGACGGCCTGGCGCCGGACCCGCCATCACGCTGTCGTTCCTCCTGGTGGCAATTGCCTGCCTTTTCGCCGGGTTGTGTTACGCGGAACTGGCGTCGATGATCCCCGTGGCCGGCAGCGCGTACACCTACTCCTACGCGATTTTGGGCGAGATTGTCGCCTGGATCATCGGCTGGGATCTGATTCTGGAGTACGCCGTTTCGAATATGTCCGTGGCGGTGGGCTTCTCGGCTTACATACAAGACTTTTGCGACAACCTTTTCGGCTTTCATTTACCGGCGCAACTGGCCTTTCCGCCCTTCCCGGCGGCGGGCGGCCCGGGCGGCTGGTTCAACGTCCCGGCCCTGGTCATTACGCTGCTGGTGACCTGGGTGCTGGTGCGCGGCGTGCGCGAGAGCGCCGAAACCAATACCGTCATGGTGGCCATCAAGATTGGGGCTATCCTGCTGTTTTGTTTCGGCGCCGCGGGCGCGGTGAAAACCGCCAACTGGCATCCTTTCGCGCCCCACGGCTTTTCCGGGATTCTCACCGGCGCGTCCATCGTCTTTTTCACCTACATCGGTTTCGATTCGGTTTCCACGGCCGCGGAGGAATGCCGCCATCCGCAGCGCGATCTGCCCATCGGCATCATCGCCACGCTGATCGTTTGCACCATTCTGTACGGCTCGGTGTCGTTGGTTCTGACTGGCCTTGTCAATTATCAAACCCTCAATACCGATTCGCCGGTGGCCGACGCGCTCCGCACTCTGGGCTATAACCGGCTGCGGCTGGTGGTTACGGCCGGCGCGCTGATGGGAATGCTGTCGTCGCTGCTGGTGTATCAATACGGGCAGGCGCGCATCTGGTTCGCGATGTCGCGCGACGGACTGCTGCCGCGGATGTTTTCGGCGGTCCACAAGCGCTTTCAGACGCCGCACGTCAGCACCTGGATCGCCGGTTTCGTGGTGGGAATTCCGGCCGGCATCTGGGATATCGATACCTTCGCCGAGCTTTCCAACATCGGCACCCTGTTCGCCTTCGTGCTGGTTTCGGTGGGGGTGATTGTGCTGCGCGCCAAGCAACCCGACCGTCCGCGGTCGTTCCGGGTGCCGCTGGTGCCGCTGTTTCCGATCGTCTCGATCGTCTGCTGCGTGGTTCTGATGATGGGCCTGCCCTTGCTAACCTGGCTGCGGTTTTTCGTGTGGCTGGCGATCGGTCTGGCCATCTACATTCCGTTTGGCCGGAAGCGCAGCTCGCTGGCCGGGGCGGAATAACCTAATGCCGCATACTCTTGTCCCTAACCAAGCCTGCATGACTCGTAGGGCGGACGGCCTCGTCCGCGCCTCGTCCGCAGCCGGCCCCCAGGCCGGCTCTTCACTGGTGTCGGACTTTTGATTCTTGGGGAGAAGTGCGGGACGGGGGCGTCCCGCGCGGACCAGGGGGGTCCGCCCTACTGGACGCCGCGACCGCCCTCGCGAAAAGTATGTGTCATCAGCCAGAATAGGCCGCAGTTAGCTCTGGCTATCTTGCATTTAGCCGGCTGGGTTGGGATACTGCAGCCGTGGGGCGAATTTCGACGGAATCGACCGACTTGACGGAATTGACGGAACTGCTGGTCGCGTCGTACGCACGCGGCGGCATCAATCACCTGGATGGGAAAAACCTTCCTTCCAAACAAGCGGTCGCGACCATCACCATGGACCTGCTGCGGCTGCTATTCCCCGGTTTCTTTTGCGAAGATCTGATCCACTCCTCCGCGATTCGCGGCCAAACCGCTGCCTTGGTGTATAGCGTTGCGGCGCGTCTCGAACCCGAGATTCACAAAAGTCTGGAATACGCTCCCCCCGCCGAATTGGAGAGCGCCGGCTTACCCGAGGCCGCCCACTCCCTTACCCTGAAGTTCCTGGCCGACCTGCCGCGCATCCGCGAACTGCTCCGCACCGATATCGATGCGGCGTACACCGGCGACCCCGCCGCTCTCAGCGTCGAAGAGGTGATCGTTGCCTACCCGTTCGTGGAAACCATCGCCGTACAGCGGCTCGCCCACGCGCTATATACGGATCAAGTGCCGCTCATCCCCCGCATCATGACCGAATGGGCGCATGCCCGAAGCGGTTTGGATCTGCATCCCGGCGCCCGCATCGGCACGCATTTCTTCGTGGATCATTGCACCGGTACGGTAATCGGAGAGACCAGCGTGATCGGAAATCACGTCAAGATGTATCAAGGCGTCGGTTTGGTGGCGAAATCTCTCAGCGCCGGGCGTGCCTTGCGTGGACGGAAACGCCATCCGACCATTGAAGACAACGTAACCATTTATGCCGGCGCCACGATCATCGGCGGCGACACGGTGATCGGCGCTGGAAGCACGATCGGGGCGGGCGTCTTCCTGATGCAGAGCGTCCCGGCATACTCCTTGGTGGTGCAGGAAGAGGCCAACGTAAGCGTGACCCCAAAGAGGTCCGGCGACCGCGTGGAGTTAGATTTTCAGATCTGAGAGTTGCAGGCCGAAGGCCTATTCCACGTGGATCTGGCGTTTTCGACCGCAATGCCACGGCCTGGACTGGACGCCCTCAGCTCTCGTGCACGTCTTCCAGGTACGTGTAACCGTGCAGGCCCTCTTCGTAATAGTGAAGCAGCGCGCCTGATTCCTCATAACTAAGGCGGCCTTCCCTGAGCGCCGCTTCCACGTCGCGGCGCAGTTTGGTGACAAGCTGATCGCTCGAAAACTGCACGTAGTTGAGCACTTCGCGAACCGTATCGCCCTTGATGACCGAGTCCAGAATGATTTCACCGGTCGGCCCGAGACGTACGTGAACTGCGTTGGTGTCGCCGAACAGGTTGTGCAGATCGCCCAGAATCTCCTGGTAGGCGCCCAGCAGAAACGCGCCCAGGTAGTAGTCGCCGCCGTCGAAGGGATGGAGCAAGAGCGTGCGCTTCACGTCCCGGCGGTCGATGAAGGCGTCCACCTTGCCGTCGGAATCGCAGGTGATGTCGCCCAGCACGGCCGGCCGCGAGGGCTGCTCCTCCAACCGGTGGATCGGCATGATGGGGAATAGCTGCTTGATGGCCCAACTATCCGGCATGCTCTGGAAAAGCGAGAAATTGCAGAAGTAGGTATCGGAAAGCATGGCGTCGATGCCCTCCAGCTCTTCGGGATAATAGTCGAGCTCTCGCGCCTGCTTTTGAATCTTGCGGGTGATGGCCCAGTAGAGGTTTTCGGCCACGCAGCGCTGCTCCAGCGATAGGTAGCCCAGGCTGAACAGGTTCAGGGCCTGGTCGAGGGCCTGCTGCGTGTCGTGATAGCTTTCGAGCAGGTTTTTGGCGGTGAGACTGCGATAGGTCTCCTGCAGATCGATGAGAGGCTGCTCGGCATCCGGGGGCGGCTCGGGCGGAACATCCGCTTCGCCCATGCCCGACACGCCCAGAACGTTGAAGACCAGAGTGCTGTGATAGGCAGCTATGGCGCGGCCGCTTTCGGTCACGATGGTGGGGTGCGCCACGCCGACCTCGTCGCACACGTTCTGCACGTGGTAGATCACGTCGTTGGCGTACTCCTGGAGGGTGTAGTTGACGCTCGATTCGAAATCCGTCTGCGAGCCGTCGTAATCCACGCCCAAGCCGCCGCCCACGTCGAGAAACTGCAGCCCCGCGCCGGCCCGCGCCAGATCCACGTAAACGCGCACGGCCTCGTTCACCGCGCCCTTGATCTGGCGGATATTGGTGATCTGGCTGCCCAGGTGGAAGTGGAGCAGGTTCAGGCAATCCGCCATGCCCAGATCTTTCAGCTCCTGCAGCGCGCGCATGGCCTCACTGGCCGACAGACCGAACTTGGAGCGATACCCGCCGGAAGATTTCCAGCGGCCGGATCCGCGGCTGGCCAGCTTCACGCGCACACCGATTCGCGGCCGGACGCCGACCTTCCGGCTGTATTTCAAAATCAGGTGCAGTTCGGTGTATTTTTCGACCACCGGAACGATGTGGCGCCCGATCTTCTGCGCCAGCATCGCCATTTCAATGTACTCGTCGTCTTTAAAGCCGTTGCAGATGATCGGCGTATCGTTGTCGGCCAGCGCCATCACGGCGATCAGCTCGGGCTTCGAGCCGGCCTCCAGCCCGAACTTGTACGGTTTGCCGAATTCCAACACCTCTTCCACCACCTGCCGCTGCTGGTTCACCTTGATCGGGTAGACGCAGCAATATTGGCCTTGATAACGATGCTCGCCAATGGCCGTCTGAAACGCCGCGTGGAGCTCGCCCAAACGGTGATTCAAAATGTCGGCAAAGCGAATCAAAATCGGCAGGTTGATGCCGCGAAGCACCAGCGTGTCCACCAGTTGCTTCAGATCGATGGACCGCGCCGGGTCTTTCTCCGGGTGGACCAGCACGTGCCCGTTGCCGCCCACCGAAAAATATCCCTTGCCCCAACTGGGAACGTCGTAAAAATCGCTGGCGGATTCGGGGGTCCAGCGTTCTGTAGGCTCAACCACCAGGGATCCCTTGCGTCCATTTCTTTCCAACTTGCGCGTTTCTCCTTAATCCCTCAGTGTCCTTCGAAAGCGGCGGACATGGCAAGGAGAAATTCGTGACCGCCGGGTGACCGGGCGGCTGTGGCAAGTCGGCGGACTGCGCGCGGATTGGTGGGCGCGCGCTGGGGCCGGGCACAGCCTGAACCGAGCGATTATTCCCGTGAAACCTCGGTCGAGGGTGAGTTTGACTTATTTAAGTCACTATGCGAAAATAACAGCCATGAAGCCGAGCGTAGAAACCGTCCGAACCAGCCTGGATGTCCCCAGGAACCTGCATCGCCAAGTCCACGAGGCGGCCGCCCGCAAGGGATGCTCAGCTCGCCAGCTCATTCTTGCGGCGATCGAAACCGCCGTGCGAGAGGCTCCGGTCAAGCCTGGAAAGCGCCTGGATTTGAGGAATCGTCCGCTGTTGCCTCGCACGGGCAAGCCGATCAACCTTTCGAATGACCAGATCTATGACCTCATCCAGTTTCCCTGATGTCAACGTGTGGTTGGCCCTGGCCTCGGCGGAGCACACGCATCGGGAAGCTGCCCTCAATTGGTGGGAGGCGTGGAGCGAGCCCATTCTTTTCTGCCGGATCACCCAAATGGGCCTGCTGCGGCTGCTCACAACCTCCGGAGCGATGAATGGCAAACCCTTGCAAATGAGACAGGCCTGGAGGGTTTACGACGAATTCCTGGGCGACGAACGGGTAGTCTTCGCGCCGGAATCGGCCGGAGTCGAAGCTCGCTTCCGTATCGGTGCCAAGGGGACGACCGCTTCTCCCAAACTCTGGACCGACGCTTACCTGCTCGCCTTTGCCGCCGAGGCCGATTCGGAGATCGTCACGTTCGACGAAGCGCTGGCGGCACGGGCAGGCGTTGCCCCTTTGCGATAGCCGCCTTCGCCGGTCCCTCGTTCACGCCTTATTCCGTTCCGTTTAGCCACTCCCCCGCGCCATTCCCTGCGTAATCTTGACTAAGAAGTACAGATTCGCTAATCTAGTGATGGGTAGGAGTTTACGTGAGCGATTCGACCAACACGATTGAAACCTTTGCGAGGCAGGAATACAAATGGGGGTTCGTGAGCCCCATCGAAGCGGATTCCATTCCGCGCGGGTTGAACGAGGATGTCGTCCGGCTGATTTCGTTCAAGAAGCAGGAACCCGAGTGGCTGCTCGAATGGCGGCTGAAAGCTTACCGGCACTGGCTGACCATGACCGAGCCCACCTGGGCCAACATTCACTACCCCAAAATCGACTACCAGGACATTATTTATTACGCTGCGCCCAAGTCCAAGACGGATGGGCCCAAGTCGCTCGACGAAGTTGACCCGGAATTGCTGCGGACTTACGAGAAGCTGGGCATTCCCCTGGCGGAGCGCGCCGCCTTGGCCGGCGTGGCCGTGGACGCAGTGTTCGATTCGGTTTCCGTGGCCACCACCTTCAAAGCCAAATTGAAGGACATGGGCGTGCTGTTCTGCTCGTTCTCCGAGGCCGTCCACGAATATCCCGAACTGGTGCAGAAATACCTGGGCTCGGTAGTCCCCACGTCGGATAATTTCTTCGCCGCGCTCAATTCGGCGGTGTTTTCCGACGGCTCCTTCTGTTACGTGCCCAAGGGCGTTCGCTGCCCGATCGAGCTCTCGACGTACTTCCGCATCAACGCTAAGGACACCGGCCAATTCGAGCGCACCTTGATCGTGGCAGATGAAGGCGCTTACGTGAGCTATCTGGAAGGCTGCACCGCGCCCATGCGCGACACCAACCAGTTGCACGCGGCCGTGGTCGAGCTGGTGGCGCTCGATAATGCCCAGATCAAGTATTCCACCGTGCAGAACTGGTATCCCGGCGACAAACAGGGCAAAGGCGGCATCTATAACTTCGTGACCAAGCGCGGGGCCTGCCGGGGAGTGAATTCGAAAATCTCCTGGACGCAGGTCGAGACCGGTTCGGCCATCACCTGGAAGTACCCGAGCTGCCTCTTGATTGGCGACCGTTCGGTGGGCGAATTCTACTCGGTGGCGCTGGCCAACAATTACCAGCAGGCCGATACCGGCACCAAAATGATCCACATCGGGAAGAACACCACTTCCACGATTGTTTCGAAGGGCATTTCGGCCGGCCACGGGCAGAACACCTATCGCGGCGGCGTCAAGATTCTGAAGAACGCCACCGGCGCGCGCAATTACTCGCAGTGCGATTCGCTGCTGCTGGGCGACAAATGCGGCGCGCACACGTTCCCTTACCTGGAAGTGAAGAACACTTCGTCTCAGGTGGAACATGAAGCGTCCACGTCGAAGATCGGCGAGGACCAGATTTTCTACTGCCGGCAGCGCGGCATCTCCACCGAAGACGCGGTGTCGATGATCGTGCACGGTTTCTGCAAGGAAGTTTTTCGCGAGCTGCCCATGGAATTCGCCGTCGAAGCCCAGAAGCTGCTGGGTGTAAGCCTGGAAGGCAGCGTGGGGTAAATGAGCGGATTCCGTGGCGCACGCACTCTTGCGTGCCGTGTCGAGACTCTTCTCGACACGTCTTCGAACGGAAATCAGGCGTGGCTCAATTGGTTTTTTACAGCTTTGAGGACAAATGGCATTACTCGAAATTAAGAATCTACACGCCACCGTCGGCGATCGTGAAATTTTGAAGGGCATCGATCTCACTATCCATGCCGGTGAAGTGCACGCCATCATGGGGCCGAACGGCTCGGGGAAAAGCACGCTGGCCCAGGTGCTGGCGGGCCGGGACCTTTATCGGGTTACCGAGGGCGAAATCGTTTATGACGGGCAGAATCTGCTCGATCTCTCTCCGGAGGATCGCGCCCGGGCCGGCATCTTCCTGGCGTTTCAGTACCCGGTGGAGATCCCCGGCGTCAGCAACATGTACTTCCTGAAAGCCGCCCTGAATACGGTGCGCAAGACCCGCGGCCTTGAGGAGCTCGATGCCATGGATTTCCTGAGCCTGGTTAAGGAAAAGCTCAAGATCATGGATGTCGACCAGACGCTGCTGAACCGCCCGGTGAACACCGGTTTTTCGGGCGGAGAGAAAAAGCGCAACGAGATTTTCCAGATGGCAGTGCTGGAGCCCCGGCTGGCGGTGCTCGACGAAACCGATTCCGGTCTGGATATCGACGCGCTCCGCGTGGTGGCCGGCGGCGTCAACGCGCTGCGCAGCCCGGAGCGATCCATGATCGTGGTCACTCATTACCAGCGCCTGTTGAACTACATCGTGCCGGATTTCGTGCATGTGTTGTCTGAGGGCCGAATTGTAAAATCCGGCGGCAAGGAACTGGCTCTCGAATTGGAAGAGAAGGGCTACGCCGGGCTGGGCATCGAAGATACCGACGAAGAGGTCGCGCGGGTATGACGGTGGTCTCTGAAAAGATCGGCGAGCAGATCGGCAACTGGCTGGAGCTGTTTACGGCGCAGCCGCCGGCAGAGCCGTGGCGGCAAGAGCTGCGCGAAGCCGCGTTCGAGCGCTTCTGCGCCCTCGGTTTCCCCACCACGCACAACGAAGAGTGGCGCTTCACGAATGTCGCGGAGATCGCCCGCGACAAGTGGTCGCTAGCGCCTCAAGCCGCCGCCGACGTGGATACTCTGGCGCCTTGGACCGCCGGTGGCATTCGCCTGGTTTTCGTAAACGGCAGGCTCGCCGGGCCCGTTCCCAGCTTGCCCAAAGGGGTGGAAGCCGGCCTTCTTGCCGAACCCTCCGAACTGAACCGAATCGTCCCGGAGACCGCCTTTACGGCGCTCAACACCGCCTTTCTCGACCAGGTAGCCTGGGTGAAAGTCGCCCGCGGCATGGCCGTCGATAGCGCCACGCCGATCCATCTGGTCTATATCGCGGCCGCCGATGAGCCGGCTGGGAAGTTGCCCTATATAGCGCCCCGCATGCTGATCCAAGCCGGCGCCGACGCTCACGTTACCGTGATCGAGAGCTTCGTCGGCGCGGGCACCTACTTCACCAATGCCGTGACCGAAATCGTGGCTGGCCAAGGCGCCGTGGTCGATCACTACAAAGTGCAGCGCGAATCGCTGGACGCCTATCATGTGGCCGCCCTCGAGGCCAGGCTTGGCCGCGACGCGAATTTCCGCACTCACTCGATTTCGCTCGGCGGCAAGCTGGTGCGCAACGATGCCGGCGCCGTGCTTTCCGAAGGCACCGAAGCTGTCCTCAACGGTTTGTATATCGTCAACGGCTCGCAACATGTCGACAACCACACCGTGATCGACCACGCCAAGCCGCACGGCACCAGCCACGAGCTTTATAAGGGCATCCTGGACGGCGAGTCCGCCGCCGTCTTCAACGGCAAGATTATCGTCCGCCAGGACGCGCAGAAGACCGACTCCAAACAGACCAACAAGAATCTGGTGCTGAGCGATAATTCCGTGGTGAATACCAAGCCCGAATTGCAGATTTGGGCCGACGACGTTCGCTGCACCCATGGCGCCACCATCGGCCAACTCGACGCCGAAGCTCTTTTCTACATGCAGTCGCGCGGCATCGGCCGAAGCGAAGCGCGGCGCCTGTTGACCTATGCCTTCGCGCAGGACATCGTCGACCGGATCAAGGTCGAGAGCCTGCGGGACTCGCTCGAAAAACTCCTCTTCGAGAAATTCCATGAGCGCTCTGAGCACTGACATTCTGACCGCCTTCGACGTGGAAAAGCTCCGGGAAGATTTCCCGGTGCTCAAACAGCAGATCCACGGCAAACCGCTGGTATATATGGATAGCGCCGCCACGGCGCAAAAACCGTACGCGGTGATCGAAGCCATCCGGCGCTTTTATGAAGTGGATTGCGCTAATATACATCGCGGCGTACACGAGCTCAGCCAGCGCTCCACCGCTGCCTACGAGCAAACCCGAACCCGCGCGCGCGAGTTCCTGAACGCCGCCTCCGATGCCGAAATCGTCTTCGTCCGCGGCACTACCGAAGCCGTCAACCTGGTGGCTTCGAGCTGGGGCCATCGCAATGTGAAGGCGGGCGACGAAATCGTCATCTCGGCGATGGAGCATCACTCCAACATCGTGCCCTGGCAAATGCTGTGCGAAGCCCGCGACGCGCGGCTGCGCGTGATTCCGATGAGCGATCGCGGCGAGCTGATTCTGGAAGAGTACGAGAAACTGCTCAACCCGCGCACCCGGATGGTAGCGGTGGCGCATATTTCGAACGCGCTGGGAACCGTGAACCCGGTGGCTGAAATGATCGCCATGGCGCACCGCGCCGGCGCGCTGGCGCTGATCGATGGCGCCCAGGCGGCGCCGCATCTCGCCGTCGATGTGCGCGCCCTAGACGCCGATTTCTACGCTTTTTCCGGCCACAAGGTTTTAGGACCCACCGGTATCGGCATCCTCTACGGTAAACAGGCGTTACTCGAGGACATGCCGCCGTATCAGGGCGGCGGCGACATGATCCGCACTGTTACATTCGAGAAGACCACTTACGCCGATCTGCCCTACAAGTTCGAGGCCGGCACGCCCAATATTGCCGGCGGCATCGGCCTGGGCGCGGCGCTGGAATACATCGGCCGCGTCGGTATCGAACGCATTGCTGCATGGGAGCACGAGTTGCTCCGCTACGGCACCGAACAACTGGAGCGGATTCCGGGCCTGCGGATCATCGGCACGGCCAGGCGAAAGGCCGCCGTGCTTTCCTTCGTGATCGATGGCATTCATCCGCACGATATCGGTACGGTGCTCGATCTGGACGGCATCGCCGTGCGCACCGGCCACCATTGCGCTCAGCCCGTGATGGATCGCTTCCGCGTGCCGGCTACCACGCGCGCCTCGCTGGCGTTCTACAACACCATCGCCGAGATCGACAAGCTGGTGCAGGGCATCCACAAGGTGAAGGAGGTATTCGCCTGATGGTTCACGAACTCTACAAGGAAGTCATCCTCGACCACAGCAAGCGCCCGCGCAATCGCCATGCCATGGCGGATGCGGACCGGCAAGCGGAGGGCTTCAATCCGCTCTGCGGCGACAAGTTGAAACTCTACGTGAAGATGGATGGCGATATCGTCCGCGATGCCAGCTTCGAAGGCTCGGGCTGCGCCATCTCCACCGCCTCTGCCTCCTTGATGACCGAAAGCCTGAAAGGCAAAACCCGCGCTGAAGCGCTGGCCCTGCTCGACAAATTTCACGATCTGCTCACTACCGACGCCGCCGTCGGCGACGGGTTGGGCAAGTTGGTAGTCTTCTGCGGCGTGCGCGACTACCCGGCGCGAGTCAAATGCGCCACGCTGGCCTGGCATACTCTTAAATCGGCCTTGAACGGCGCCGGCGATGTGACCACCACCGAATGACGCTCGAATCCCAGATTGTCGCGGCGCTGAAACGGGTCTACGACCCGGAAATGCCCGTCAACGTATACGACTTGGGCCTGATTTACGGCATTCAGGCTGAGGACCAAGGCCGCGTCGCCATTCGCATGACGTTGACCGCGCCCAACTGCCCCGTAGCCGGCTCGCTGCCAGCCGAGGTGGAGCGCGCCGCCCGCGCCGTGCCCGGTGTGACCGACGTGCGCGTCGAGCTGACCTTCGATCCGCCCTGGTCCAAAAACAATATGTCGGAAGCCGCCAAACTGGCGCTGGGAATTGAGGATATTATTCCCGTCGGACGTTTGGGTATGTCGAGGCAGAGACCATGAAGCTCGGCGCGCATGAAGAATATGGAGTACGCTGCTTGGTACGCCTGGCCTATGCCGGTTTCGAAGGCCAGGGGCTGACCATCCCCGAAATCAGCCAGGCCGAAGGCGTCTCCCCGGCCTACGCCGCTAAAATTCTTCGGGTGCTGCGCAAGGGCGGATTTGTCAAAGCAGCGCGCGGTAAGGACGGCGGTTATACGCTGGCCCGGCCCGCCGCCGAAATTCGCCTCGGTCATGTCATGGAAGCTCTGGGCGGGCGTTTGTTTGAGAGTAATTTCTGTGACAGCCATGCCGGCCAGGCGGCCATCTGTACTCGCTCGGTGGATTGTTCGGTACGTTCGTTGTGGCGCGCCGTGCAAGTTTCCGTGGATCAGGTGCTGGATAAGATTACTCTGAGCGATCTACTGCAGAATGAGGAGGATATGAACTCCTGGGTCAAGACGATTCCGGGTCCTGTGGTGATCCAGTTGAACTGAGAACACCACCCAGCCGCATGGTAAGCTGGTAGAGTCAAATCCATATTTCGGGGTTCTTTATTTGAATAGGCGCGTACTCATACTGCCTCTTTTTTTGGTCGCCGCCGCGTTTGCCGACTTTCCCGAGCCGGCGCCGGATGCGATTCTTCAGCATTACTCTACGGCACTCGGGAACCAGGCCCGCACCGGCCAGCGAATGGAAGTGAGCATTTACGCCTCACTGCCCAATCTCCAGAAAGCCGGCCGCCTCCGCGCCTTGCGCCACATATCCAAGGTGGGCCGAATTACCTATCAGGTTTTGGGATTCGAAGGCGACACCACGGTGAAGCGGGAAGTCATCGCCCGCTACCTGGCCGCGGAAGTGGATGCCGCTCATGCCTCTCAAAGCGACGATCTCCATCCGCGCCCGCCGCTGGCCGTCACGCCCGACAATTACAGTTTTCAATACAAAGGCCCGGCCGAGCGCGATGGCCGCGACACGTTCCTGTTTCAGGTAGCGCCAAAACAGCGTTCCTTGGCGGCCCGCACCGGCGATTTCTTCCGCCGCTTGATCGGCCGCGCTCCGGCGCCGGCCGCGCCGGCCCTGTTCAAAGGGCAGATCTGGATCGATCGCGACACTTCTCTGCCGGTGGAAGAGGCCGGCTCTTTGTCCGGCGTGGGCTCGATCTGGGTCAAGCGCATCGACTTCGTTCTCAAATATGAAATTCGCGATGGGCGCTCGGTACCGTTGCGCCTCGAGAGCGTGGCGGATACCCGCCTGGTGGGCCGCGCCGAGCTGACCATCGATTACAGCAACGTCACCCTGGATGAAGGCGACTCGGAGCTGGAGCTGCAATGAGAACATTATTCCTAAACCCGCCATCGTTTGAAGGATTCGATGGAGGCGCCAGCTCCCGATGGCCCGCCTCCCGCGAAATCGAATCCTACTGGTATCCCGTCTGGCTCTGCTACCCGGCCGGCATGCTGCCCGACAGCAAAGTGGTGGATGCGCCGCCGCACAAGATCTCCATCGAACAGACCGTGGAGATGGCCAAGGATTTCGAGCTTCTCGTGCTCTACACCTCCACCCCCGGTTTTCACGTGGACGTCAAGATGGCCGGGATGATGAAGGATTCGAACCCTAAGCTCCAGGTAGCTTTCGTCGGACCGCCCGTCACCATCGAGCCGGAAAAAACCCTCCTCGACAACAAGGCCATCGACTTTGTAGTGCGCCGGGAATTCGATTACCAGATCGCCGATTACGCCAAGGGCAAGCCGCTGGACGAGATTCCCGGAGTCAGCTTCCGCAAGAACGGCGGCATCGTTCACAATCCTGAAGCGCCGGCCATCGAAGACCTGGACGCGCTGCCGTGGGTGACCAAAGTATATAAGCGCGATCTCGATATCACCCGCTACAACGTTCCGTTCCTGTTGAACCCTTTCATTTCGTTTTACAGCTCGCGCGGCTGCCCGGCACTGTGCACCTTCTGCCTGTGGCCGCAGACGCATTCCGGACACCGCTGGCGCCTGCGCTCCTCCGACGACATGGCGAACGAGGTCCGCTACGCGCTGGACACCTTCCCCAACGTCAAGGAGATCTTCTTCGACGACGATACCTTCAACTATCGCAAGGACCGCACCATCGAGCTGTGCAAGAAACTCAAGCCGCTGAAATTTACCTGGTCTTGCACCTCGCGTGTCACTACCGATTACGACACCCTGAAGGCCATGAAGGAAGCCGGCTGCCGGCTGCTGATTGTAGGCTACGAATCGGGCGATCCGCAAATCCTCAAGAACATCAAAAAGGGCGCTACCGTGCAGATGGCGGAGCGTTTCACCGCCAACTGCAAGAAGCTGGGCTTGCTGGTGCACGGCGACTACATCATCGGCCTGCCCGGAGAAACTCGCGAGAGCATCCGCAAGACCATCGATTTCGCCAAGAGGCTGGATACGGAAACCGTCCAGGTTTCGATCGCGCATCCCTACCCCGGCACTGAATTCTACGAATACGTCAAGCGCAATAACCTCATCACCATCGATTCGATGACCGATGACGTGGGCCACCAGCTCCCCAACATCGTTTATCCCGGCCTGGACCGCGCCGAACTGGTCGACTGGGTGGAACGCTTCTACGGCGAGTACTTCTTCCGCCCGCGCGTCATCTGGCGCATCGTCAGCAAGGCCATTTTCAATAACGACGAGCGCAGGCGTCTCACCAAGGAAGCCCGCGAGTACATGGCCCTGCGCGCGAAACGCAAAAAATTCGTCGCCGAACACACCGCCAAGCCGGCGCCCGCCGTGGCCAGTTCCGGCGATTAGGTGGGACAGGCCTCCCGACCTGTCGAAACAGCTCGATGCCGCCGACAAACACCCGTTCAAGAGTCTTGGCCCTTGCAGGCCGCCTCCGGCGCGCGCCCACTCTAGTGCCGGTTTCCTCGTGATCTGGCTGGCTTTGCCGGCGGTGGCCGCGGCGGCCTATTACGCGCTGGCGGTGGTGGCTGCAGCGCGCTGGTCTCAATCTTCTCCCGGCTCGAATGGCTCCGCCAACCAGCCGCCTGTCTCCATTCTCAAGCCCGTCCACGGCCGCGATCCCCGCTTTTGGGACGCCATCCGCTCCCACGCCGAACAGCGGTATCCGGGATTCGAAATCCTGTTCGGGGTCGCCAGCCCGGACGATCCCGCTCTCGAAGATATACGCCGCCTGGAGCGCGAGTATCCCGCCCTGCCGATCCGTACGCACATCGTCTCCACCAGCGCACGGAATGCCAAAGTCGGTGTGCTGGCCGAGCTCGCACGCCAGGCTCGTTATCCGATGCTCGTGGTCAACGATAGCGACATCCGCGTGCCGCCCGGCTATCTGGCCGCCGTCACCGCGCCTTTGGCCGATCCCGAGGTGGGCCTGGTGACCTGCCTCTATCGCGCCGCCGCCGATTCGTGGCCGGCACGCGCCGAGGCCCTCGGCATTGCTACCGAATTCGCCCCCAGCGTCCTGGTGGCGCGCCTCCTGGGAGTGGCCGAATTCGCCCTCGGCTCTACCATGGCTTTCCGCTCGGCGACTCTGGCTGAAATCGGCGGCTTCGAGGCGATTTCCGACTACCTGGCCGACGACTATCAGTTAGGTTGCCGCATCCATGAACGCGGCTATCGCATCCGCTTCGCCCCGGTGGTGGTAGAGACTAACTTGGGCGGCGGCGGATGGGCCGAGGTCTGGCGCCACCAATTGCGATGGTCGCGCACCATCCGCGTGTCGCGCCCGTCCGGCTATTTCGGATACGCCATCACCCACGCCACTTTTTGGGCCGCGGTGGCGCTTGCCGGTGGCCAGTGGCCCTGCGCGCTCCTGGCCCTGGCGCTCCGCATGTGGGCCGGCATCTGGACCGGCGCCGGCATCCTCCGCGACCCCAAAACCGCGCGCGATTTCTGGCTGATTCCCCTCCGCGATCTGGGCGGTTTCGCCGTCTGGCTGGCCGGCCTTTTCGGCGATAGCGTGGATTGGCGCGGCCAAAAGCTCCGGCTGCTACCGAATGGTAAAATAAGGTCAGAAAGTCCTTAATCGGGAGGTCTCATGATCCTATTGCTGTTCGGCCCGCCGGGATCCGGGAAATGTACGCAAAGCGCCTTTCTCGCGGCGCACTACGACATCCCCGCTATTTCCGCGATGGAAATGTTCCGCGCCGCATGCAAAGCCGGCACGGAATTTGGCCGCATGGCCTGCCAGACTTTTTCCTGCGGCGATTTGGTTCCCGACGACATTGCCAATCGCATCGTGGCCCACCGGATTGCCCGTCCCGATTGCGCCGGCGGATTCCTCCTGGATGGTTATCCACAAACTGTCGCTCAGGCTCGCGGCTTCGCGGCGCTGCTCGCCGCGCGCAATCTGCCGGACCCGCTGGTGCTGTATCTGGATGTTCCGAAAGAAGTCTTGGTCCAGCGCCTCACCTCGCGCCGACAGTGCCCCCGCTGCCTCCGCATCTATGATTTGCTCTGGCAGCCGCCATGCACGCCCGGCCACTGCGACGAAGACGGCGGCAAGCTTTTCGAGCGTGAAGACGACACCGAACCGATGGTGCGCCAGCGCCTGAGCGCATATCGTGAGCAGGTCCGTCCGATCCTCGATTACTACGGCGAGTCCGCGGTGCTGCACATCGACGGCCTGCTGCCTCCAATCGGTGTCGAGCAAGAAGAGCAGCGCCTGATCGAAAGCATGCTCGTCCCGGCAGGCGCCCGCTAGAGCCCGACTGAAAACTGATAACTGACAACTGAAAACTCTTCGCCTCCGCTACAATTGATCTAAACATGTCCCGGGGCTATACTCCGCTTACCGATCCGCTGGCGGCTTATGTTCGCTCGGTCACGCTGCGCGAACCCGATGCCCTGCGCCAACCGCGCGAATCGAGCGAAAATCACCCGCGCGCTTCCATGCAGATTTCGCCCGAGCAAGGCCAGTTCCTGCACGTGCTCGTGAAGCTCATCCACGCCCGCAAAGCGCTACCTCCGGTACCTTTTCCTGCCTAACCAAATTCTCGGTAGCGCGTCTACCCAATTGGCCGAATTCCGGGTAGAATATCTACCATCGCTATGCCGAAAGAATCATCCGACCGTCTCGAACTTCTGCAAGGAACGCTCGACATGCTCATCCTGCGCACGCTCCTGTTCGGCCCGGCTCATGGTCATCAGATCGCAAAGCATATCCAGCGGACCACCGATGAGGTGCTCCAGGTCGAACACGGATCGCTCTATCCCGCTCTCCACCGCCTCGAAGGCAAAGGCTGGATCGCAGCCAAGTGGGAGGCTGCCGGGAAGGATCTGAAGCGTGAGTTCAAATACTATCGCCTCACTGCCGCCGGCAAGCGGCAACTCCTCGCCGAGGAGTCCAAATGGAAGCAACTCACCGCCGCCATCGCGCGCATCATGTGGCCCGTCGAGGAGGAGTGATGTTTTGGCGCCCTATAGAACGCGAACAGGATCTCGAACGCGAGCTGCGCTCTCACCTGGACCTGGAAGCCGAGGAACAACAAGGGCGCGGTCTTCCCGCTGAAGAAGCCCGCTATGCCGCCCGCCGCGCTTTCGGCAACGCGACTTATGTGAAAGAGGATGTTCGAGCAATGTGGGGATGGACATCTCTAGAGCGCTTCTGGCAAGACCTGCGGTACTCCGCGCGGACCCTCCGCAATACGCCGGTGTTCACTGCCGTCGCGGTGCTTTCGCTCGCGCTGGGGATTGGCGCCAATACCGCCATTTTCAGCCTGCTGAACGCGGTCGTGCTGCGCCTGCTGCCCGTTTCCGATCCCCGGCAACTCGTTCAACTCACGTATACACTCCCAGGCAACGGCCCAGATAACTGGAATAGCTATTTCGGCTGCCCGCATCTCGAACGCTTCCGCGCGCAGGCCCGAACGCTTTCCGGGATTTTCGGCGGAACCCAAATCAACAGTGTGAACGTCGGCTGGCAAGGCTCCTCCGGTATTGCGCAGTGCGATGCCTACACCGATAACTTCTTCTCCGTTCTGGGCGTCGCCGCGCATAGGGGCCGTCTTTTCACGGCCGGAGACGACCGCGAGGGCGCGGATGTCGCCGTCCTCAGCGATCGTTATTGGCGCAGCCGTTTTGCGGCAAACCCGGCCATCGTCGGCCAGACTATCGAAATCGATCGGCTGCCATTCACCGTAATCGGGATCGTGCCGCCGGAATTCTCCGGCCTTTACGCCGGCGCAACGCGCGATGTTTGGGTTCCGTTGCACGCCCTCGACCGCTTCACGCCCGACCCGAACCGGTGGCGGGCGCCTTTCACGAGTTGGCTCCTGATCGCCGGCCGCCTCCGCCCCGGCGTGCCGGCGGCGCGGGCGGAAGCGGAGCTGGACGTAATCCATCGCCGTTTGCTTTCCGAGCAACTGGCGCTTTTAGAAAGCCGCGGCAGCCAGGCAATCGAGCGGTTGGCGCGTGACAGCCACCTGGTGCTGCGGCCGGCCGCGAACGGCATGTTCGGCGGCCTTCGCCAGCGATATACGCTTCCGCTGGAGCTGCTCATGGCGGTAGCGGGTATGGTGCTGCTGATCTCCTGCGCCAATGTCGCCAACCTGGTGCTGGCCCGCGCCTCCCACCGCCGCCGCGAGGTCGCGCTACGCATGGCGTTGGGTTCGAGAAGAGCGCGCGTAATTCGTCAACTGCTCACCGAAAACCTGCTGCTCGCCGGTGCAGGCGGCGTTGGCGCGCTGGCGATTGCCTGGTGGGGCGGCGCCGCCCTCGTCCGTATGATCTCTACCGGAGATTCGCCGGTGCGGCTCGAAATCCGGCCCGACTGGCGCGTCTTCGGCTTTGCCGCCGCGGCATCGCTCGCCAGCGGAATTCTGTTCGGCCTCCTGCCCGCTGTCCGCGCCACGAGGGTCGATCCCGGCTCGGCGTTGAAGCAGGGAAGCGGCGGACTGGCCGGGTCCTCGCGACTGCTGGACCGCGTGCTGGTAGCGGTCCAAGTGACCCTATCGCTCGTGCTGATTGCCGGAGCCGGGATGTTCGCGCGTACGCTCCAAAACCTCCGGCACGTCGACGTCGGCTACGACCGCGACAACATCCTCATGTTCTCCGTGGATGCGAAGCTCGCGGGCTATCCGCGAAACCGGGCCGGCGCGCTCTATCGCGACATTCTCGCCCGAACCGCCTCCCTGCCGGGCGTCCAATCGGCCAGCGTATCGATTGTGCGTCCGGTGGACGATCAATATTACCTGGTAGACAGAATCCGCCTAATCGACGATCGCGAGCTTCCCGACGCCGACACCATCAAGGTGGCATGGAATGCCATGGGCCCGGCATACTTCTCCACCGTCGGCACGCCGATCGTGATGGGCCGCGATTTCGAAGCGCGCGACGGTGGCGCGCCGGGCCGGGTGGTAATCGTCAATGAATCTCTGGCCCGACTGGCATTCCCAGGGCGGAATCCGATCGGCCATCGGCTGGACGGGGCCGAGATCGTTGGCGTGGTAAAGGACTCGCTTTACGGCGGCGCGCGGGAGCAACCTCGGCCGGTTCTGTACCGGCCGTTGTTTCAAAGCGGAGGCGGCGCCGACCCGAGCCAGTGGGTCGGAGTGGGCGCCGTCTCCTTCGAGCTCCGCTACCGATCGGGCGCGGGCCTGGTGGACGAAGTGCGCGACGCGGTTCGTTCGGTGGACCGAAATCTGCCGTTTCTTCGCGTGAAGACCCTGCGCGCCCAAACCGAAGACTCGTTTTTGCGCGAGCGGCTCCTGGCGACCATTTCGAGCTATTTCGGCGGCCTGGCACTCCTGCTTGCCTGCTTGGGCCTTTATGGCCTGATGGCATATACCGTCGCCCGCCGAACCGCCGAAATCGGCATTCGCATGGCTTTGGGCGCGGGCCGAATGAAAATCGTCTGGCTGGTCCTGCGCGAAACCCTGTGGCTGGTGTTTGCCGGGCTCGCGGCGGGGGCCCCGCTGGCAATGTGGCTCTCGCACTATGCGAAATCTCTCCTGTTCGGAGTGGCTCCAGCCGATCCGGCAGTCATCGCGACGTCAGTTGCGGCGCTGATCGGCGTCGCCGTGCTGGCCGCCCTCCTGCCGGCGCGCCGAGCTTCGCGAATCGATCCGATGATGGCGCTGAGATACGAGTGAGGTAAGTGAAATGTGTTGGTGTCGCCGCAAACAACGCGAACAGGATCTCGACCGCGAATTGCGCGCCGACCTGGACCTGGAGGCCAAGGAACAACAAGGGCGCGGTCTGTCTGCTGAAGAGGCGCGTTATGCCGCCCGCCGCGCCTTCGGCAATACGGCGTTGGTGAAGGAGGAGGTAAGAGAGACTTGGGGTTGGGCGGCTATCGGCCGAACCGTGCAGGACCTGCGCTACGCAGGCCGGCTGTTACGTAAGGCGCCGTGGTTCACGGCAGTCGCCGTGATATCGCTGGCGCTTGGCATCGGCGCAAACGCGAGCGTGTTCGGCATATTCGATGCGGCGTTGCTCAAGGCCCTCCCTGTCAGCCAACC
This sequence comes from Bryobacteraceae bacterium, assembly GCA_049511335.1. GTDB lineage: Bacteria > Acidobacteriota > Terriglobia > Bryobacterales > Bryobacteraceae > JBEKYD01. The sequence continues at coordinate 35,887 of JBEKYD010000002.1, forward strand.
TAGCCAACTCCGCATTTTCACATGAATTCGGCACGGCGACCAGGCCGGCATGAAGAGCCGGAGCGGATACGGCTTTGACGATGACCGGGGACGCCCCGTGGATGGTTCATTCTCCTTCCCCGCGTATGAGATCTTTCGCCGTAGCCTGCCTCAGTTTTCCGATATTGTCGCGTTTGCGGAGAATCAGTTCACGGTGACGGCCGGCGGCACAAGCGATCTGGCATTCGGGCACTACGTTTCGGGCAACTACTTCACCGGTCTCGGCGCGCAGACTCTCATCGGCCGGCCGATTCTTCCGGAGAATGACAATCCCTCGAATGCGGGCGTCGCGGTACTGACGTACCTATATTGGAACCGGCGTTTTAGCGCCGATCCCGCAATTGTGGGCCGGGTGATTCAAGTCAACCGCCAATCGGTCACCGTGGTTGGCGTGATGCCGCCATCGTTTCAGGGCCTGATGCCCGGCCGCGCCGTCGATATATTCGTGCCCATGTCGATGGTTCCCGCGACCGCGCCGCCGTATTACAGTCTCGCGCCCGACTATTGGTGGGTTCAGATCTTCGCGCGGCTGAGGCCCGGCGCCTCCGAGGAGACCGCGACCGCCGCTGTGGAAGCAACTCTGGCACACCATATCGAATCGTACGCTGGAACCGCGGCGCCAAGCTCCAACCTGGTGAAGATCGTCCTGGAACCGGGGACCCGTGGCGTGGGGTTGTTGCGCCGATCTATCCATACGATGTACATCCTTGCGGCGGTTTCGGGCCTTGTGCTGCTCATCGCCTGCTTGAACCTTGCCAATCTGCTGCTGGCAAGACACGCCGCCCGTAACAGGGAGATCGCCGTGCGGGTTTCGATTGGCGCCAGCCGGTGGCGGCTCATCCGCCAAATGCTCACCGAAAGCCTGCTGCTGGCGAGCATGGGCGCGGCAGCCGGTCTGCTTCTGGCAGTGCCGATGACTCGCCTGCTCCTCGGTTTCCTGGCCGGAACGACACCCCTGGGATTGGACGCGCACCTGGATGCGCGTGTTCTCGGCTTCACCTTGGCGGTCGCCCTTCTCACCGCGATGTTGTTCGGCGCCGCGCCGGCATGGCGTGCCACGCGCGCCGGCAGCGTATCGGGTTTGAAAAGTACCCCGTCAATTGCGGCTGGCAGGGGTCCCCGATTCCTGGTTGGCCGCTATCTTGTGTCCCTGCAAATCGCTCTGTCGCTCCTGCTGGTAGTTGGGACCGGTCTTTTCCTCAGAACCCTCATGAATCTCGCCGCCGTCGATCTCGGTTTTCAGGCGGACCGCATTCTGACTTTCCAGACCGATCCCGAGAAAACCGGATACAAGCCGGCCCAGGCCGGCGAAATCTACCGGCGCCTCGAAGAGCGAATCGCCGCGATCCCCGGCGTGGAGGCGGTTGGCATGTCGCACCTTCCATTGATCGGAGGTGTGACGACCAATGGCCGCGTTCGGCTGCCCGGCGATAGCAAGGGCAATCTGACATGGTTTCTCGACTGCTCGGATTCGTTCCTCTCGGTGGCCAAAATCCCAATCCTGGTTGGCCGCGATTTCAACCGGGCGGATTTCGATCGCCCGGTACCGAGCGCGATCGTGAACGAGACTTTCGTCAAAAGGTACTTGCCCGGCGTAAGCCCGATCGGACGGATTTCTTACCCGCCCGGCTGGGGGGCCAAGGACAAAGCTTCCGAACCGTTCACCATCGTCGGTGTCGTCAGGGATGCGCACTATCGCGGCGTGCGCGATGCCGTTCCCCCGACCGCCTACGTGCCCTACGCCTACCGCGCGCCGGGTGACAGCAGGATGGTGTTCATGATCCGGGCACGGATCGCCCCGATGTCGCTGGTTTCCGCCGTCCGCCAGGCTGTCGCCGCGGTCGACGCGAATCTGCCCGTTGCCGAAATGCGCACCGAGCGGGAACAAATCGATCGGTCGCTCGGCAGCGAACGTATGTTCGCGACGTTGGTAACCATGTTCGGGGCCATCGCTCTGGTCCTGGCCGCCATCGGCATCTACGGGGTAATGGCCTTCTCGGTGGCTCGCCGTACGCCGGAAATCGGCATCCGCATGGCCATAGGCGCGCAGCGCGGCGACGTCCAGTGGCTGGTCCTGCGGCAGAGCCTTTCTCTGGCGGCGTTGGGAGTGTTCGTCGGCATACCCTCCGCGCTGGAACTCACCAGCCTCGTCAGCAAGCTCCTCTATGGAGTCAAACCGAACGATCCGATCAGTCTTATCGGAGCCGTCATGGTGATGATTGCGGTTGCCGGATTGGCCGCCTGGATCCCCGCCCGGCGCGCCTCGCGGATCGATCCCATGGTGGCCCTGAGAAACGAGTGACCGGAACGCGGTGCGCTGGTGGCGAAGGAAAGTCTCGTCTTGCGGCAGGGCGCATCCATGATTGGGCTGGGAATCGCAGCCGGGCTCTCGGTGGCCATGTGGCTGTCCCGCTATCTTCGGACCCAGCTCTACGCAGTGAGCCCGCTCGACCCAGCCGCCTACGCGGCGGTCGCTGCCTTGCTGGCCGCGGTCGCAGTCCTGGCGTGCCTGATCCCCGCCCAGCACGCCACAAGAGTCGATCCAACAGTGGCCTTGAGATACGAATAGCCACTTTGCGCAGCCTGCTGTTTCATGTGGCCCCGCGCGATAGGCTCACGTTTATCGCCATACCGCTGGTTCTATTATTCGTCTCCTTGCTCGCAACCTATCTTCCGGCAAGACGAGCAGCGCGAGTGGAACCGGCGGTGACCCTGCGGCACGAGTAACGCGAGACTACCATGCGCTGGCCGTCCCGAAAATCACATTCAGACTTCCTCGACTTATCCTTTCGGCTAGACGTTTCACCTACCTTTGCTGCGTCCATCTCCCGGTAACACCTGCTATCCTCCTGCATCATTACCAATGCGAACTTGTAGCGCGGAACGCCGGGCGATACTGTCATGGAAGCGCAGGAGCGCAATTCTATAGCGTGCCTCACGCGTCGAGGTATGTTCGTTCCGGCGCCGGCTCGGTGGCCATCACTACCGAGCCGCGTGCCGAAACGGGGGCTCAAAACGCTCCATAGTTCTCCCCTCGCGGGCGAGGCACCCTCGCCCGTCTTTTCCCCGCCGAAACAGCCATTGTGGCGACGGCCGCACGCCGGGTCCGCCACACGAAATAGGGCGATTACCGGGCGCGGCCGGCGCCGTCGAATTCGTGAACGGCGTCGATCATCGCCACGATATTTTGCACCGGCGTGCCGGCTTGCACATTGTGAATCGTATTGAAGACGAAGCCGCCGCACGGAGCGAAAATCTCGCATCGGCGCAGCACCTCTTCGCGCACTTCCGCCGGGGTCCCGAACGGCAGGGTCTTTTGCGTATCCACTCCGCCACCCCAAAAGACCAGGCGCGAGCCGTACGCGCGCTTCAGTTGCGCGGGGTCCATGCCGGCGGCCGAGCACTGCACCGGGTTGACGATGTCGAAACCCGCTTCAATGAAGCTTTCGAAGAACCTCGCCACGCTGCCGCAGGAGTGCTTGAAAGTTCGCCACGTGGTATGGGCGTGAATCCAATCGTTCACCCGCTTGTAGTAGGGGAACCACAGTTCGCGGAACGCGGGGACGGAGCAAAACGCCGAGGTCTGGGTTCCGAAATCGGCGCCGCACACGAATACGGCATCGACCGCGTTGCCCACGCGCCGGTGGATGCGCTCCAGATTGGCGAGCGCGAACTCGCACTGCGCCTCGAACACGCGGTGGATGTAATCGCGGCGCGCGCGAGTGGAAACATACCATTCGGCAACGTCGCGGATCCCCTTCGGATGCTTCAGAAACGTCGCCGGCACCAGCGCGATATCGCCAAAAGCGGTGCCGCCGAAGTTGGCGGCGATGGCGCGGCCGGTCGAGGCGGCATCGGCCACGCTCGCGGCGAAATAGTCGAGATCTTCTGCGCCGACCGGTCCGAACTCCTCGAGATTGTCCCGCGGGTCCAGGCGTTCGTCGTCCAAAGGCGGCTGCCGCACAATGGCGTCGAAGAACTGGCTGCCTGCCGGCATGCGGCCGCTCGCAGGCGCGGAAAGGTCGCCTTCCGGATAGACCAGGATATCGCCGTTGCCTTCCTCGGTAATGCGGAATTCTTCGCTCACCAGGACTTCGAGGCCGCGGAAGTTCCACGGCTTCCAGCGGTCGTTGGGAAAGCCGAACATCGTCGTGCGGGGAGCGACGCCTACCACATCGGCGCCGATGGCGTCGAGCAGGTCGGCCTCCAGCAAGCCGAGCATCTGATACGGTTCGTGAACCTTGACCGGCCGTTTCTCCAAACCGTAGTAGTCGCGCAGCCCGGCCACCGAGCTTACATGCATTCCGCTGACCGGAGTGCTGCCGAAATCGAGCGCCACTCGATCCGGCTGACGGTGGGCCAAAGTTGCCAGAATCCGTTCTCGACTGTTCATGATTGGCCTCCGAGGCGCGAACAAATCACCAACGTATCCCCGGGCAACCGCTCCCTAACGGTCGCGGCTCGGAAACGCACGAAACCGAGCCGCGACCGTTAGGGAGCGGTTGCTGAATATATAGCCAATAAAGTCACCGGTTCGTCTTTTCCGCCAGGCTCGCCGCGCTCGAATCCTTGCCGGGATCGAGCCACGCGACATCCGACGCATCTTCCTCGAACCGCTTCGCTCCCACTTCCAGAATCATCGCGTCGTCCAGCTTCTCGAGCGGCGTGTAGCGCGGGTGGTGAGCCTCCTTATAAGGATCGTTGCGCGCCGCGTTGTAACAGCAGATCATCGACCAGCGCGGGTGTTCGGAACGGTTCTGGTCGCTGCGGTGCAAAAGGTTTGCGTCGAAGAAGATGACGTCGCCCGGCTCCATCTCCACGTAGACTAGCTCCAGGCGTTTCGCCAGCTCGTTCACGCGCTCCAGATCGGCGCCGGCCTGTTCGCCGGTGAGGACGTGGTCCACCCGTCCCGCCAGGTGCGAGCCCTTCAACACCTGAAGGCAGCCGTTCTCGCGCGTGGCCCGGTCCACCGCGATCGAGGCGCTCGTGAGCAGGGGAAAGAGCACCCCATTCTGATACCAGTAGCCGTAATCCTGGTGCCAGGCCCAAGCGCCGCCGACCTTGGGCTCCTTCATGATCATCTTGGAGTGGTAGTGGTAAACCTCGCCGCCCAGCAGCGCCTCCGCGGAATCCACCAGCGAGCGGCAGCGGGCGAACATGCCGTAAATGCCGTTGCCGGGATGGTTCCACAGCGAGAGGCGCACCACCCCGCCCTCATTGTCCGCCTTGCCGTAAGAGTGATCGTCGAGCGCCTTGTCGTCCTTGGCCGAGCGGCGCAGAAGCTCGATCTCGGCCGCGTCGAACATGCCGCGCACCAGCACGAAACCGTCCTCGCCATATTGCCGCACCTGCTGCCCGCTGAGCGGTCCTTTGGCCACCTGTTTGTCCCCCCGGTCTGTAGTTTAGTACCGGATGGCGGCCGCTTGCATCAGCCGGTCGGTGGCGGTATACGCTTCCCTCACCCAGTCGGCGATCTTCTCGGGCTCGGGCGAATATTCGAGCTCGATGCTCACCGTGCCGTTGAATCCGGTAGCCTTCAGCGCCTCCAGATATGGCGGGAAATCCACCACGCCGCGGCCCGGAGGCAGGTCGCCGTGCTTGGTTCCGTCGCAATCGGAAAAATGAACGTGGGCGATGCGTCCAGCCAAACCGGCCAGCTCGGCTGGCGCGGTGTGAGCCAGCGCAAGGTGCGAAACGTCGACATTGGCCTTCACCGCGGGATGCCCCACGTCGTCGAGAAAGCGAACCATCTTCGGCAGATCGTTCACCAGCGAAAGCTGAAAAGGCTCCAGTTCCAGGGCCACTTCCAGGCCGAGCCTCGCGGCGTAATCGCCCAACTCGCGGACATGTTCCACCGCCCAATTCCACTGCGCGATGGGCGCGATCACTTCCTGCTGCCAGATGTATTCGCCAAGCACCAGGAGCAGGTTGCGGCCCTCCAGCTCATAGGCCAGATCGAGGTAAGCCTTGGCGCGCGCGACATGAAAGCGCCGCACCGGAGTGTTGAAATCGGCGATGCCGAGGGCGCAGCAGACCGTCGACACTACCGGCAGCTTTACCTCCCGGCAGGTATCTTTGATCAGCCGTCTTTGACGGATGTCGATCTCCGTCGGATCGTCGAAAATATCGATGGTATCGAAGCCGATCTCCTTCGTCAGACGGATTCCCTCCGCCGTTCCCACCGGCGAGCCCAGCCACGCCGAGTTGATAAGCCCAAGTTTCATGGTTGGCATTCTCCTCTCAGTAAAACCGAGTTGTCAGTTGTCAGTAGCCGCCGTTACTGTCTACTGACAACTGATAACTGACAACTGATAACTTCTCTCCTTCACTAATGCCCGAATGAAATCTTGCGTGGACCCGCAGCAACCGCCGATAAACGAAGCTCCTGCATCCCGCAGGGCGCCGTAATGCGACGCGAAAAATTCCGCCGAAGTGGCATAGCTCACGGCGCTTCCCTCCATCTTCGGCAAGCCGGCGTTCGGCTTGATCCAGATGGGGAGGTCGCAGGCGGCGTGCAACCGCCTGCAAAGGGGAGCGGCATACTCCACGCCAACGCCGCAGTTGGCGCCGACGCCATCGGCTCCCGCTTCCTGCATTGCCGCGGCCACCGCCTCGGGAGTCGCGCCCATCATGGTGCGGTCCTTGTTTTTGCCGGAATCGAACGCGAAGGAAACGATCGCCGGCAGGCCAGTACTTTTGGCGGCGGCCACAGCCAGGCGGGCCTCTTCGATATCGCTCATCGTCTCGATCAGCAGAGCGTCGGCTCCGGCCGCCGCCAGCGCCGCGGCCTGGCCGGCAAAAGCGGCGCTCACCGCCTCGCTGCCGATCTCGCCCGCCATCAGCATTTTGCCGGTCGGGCCCATGGAAGCAAACACCAGCACCCGTCCCTCGGCCGCGCGTTTCGAGATGGCGACGCCGGCGCGATTGATCGCCTCCAGATCGCCGTCCATGGCGGCCGCGTTGGCGCGAAACGTGTTGGTGAGGATGACCTGGCTGCCCGCCTCCACGTACCCGCGCGCCACCGCTTCCACCCGGTCGGGATGCGTCAGATTCCAGGTGTCCGGCGGCGCGCCCGGCTCGAGACCTTGCGCTTGCAACTGGGTTCCCCAGGCGCCGTCCGTGATCAGCAGACCTCCGGCCAGCCACTCGCCCAGACGGCTCACGCGGCTACCAGCTTGCGCGCCAGCGCCACCGCGGTCGCGGCGCTTTCGCCGTAGCCGTCGGCTCCAATCGATTCGGCGTACTGCTGGGTGACTGGCGCGCCCCCCACCATGATTTTTACCTTGTCTCGCAGTCCGGCGCTGCGGAAGGCTTCGACTACTGCCTTCATGGCGGGCATCGTCACCGTAAGCAGCGCCGATAGCGCCAGGATGTTGGCATTGCCTTTGGCGACCGCGTCGATGAAGCGTTCCGGCGCCACGTCGGCGCCCAAGTCGATCACCTCGAAGCCGCCGCCCTCCAGCATGGCCGCCACCAGGTTCTTGCCGATATCGTGGAGGTCGCCCTTCACCGTGCCAATCACCACGCGTCCCGCCGGCTCGGCGCCGGACGCCGCCAGCAACGGCCGGAGTATGTCCATCGAAGCCTTCATGGCGCGGGCCGAAAGCAACATCTCGGGCACAAAGTACTCTTCGCACTCGAAACGCCGCCCCACCTCGTCCATCGCGGGCACAAGGTATCCGGTCACAATGGTGAGCGGCGGCGACCCGGCGGCCAGCGCGGTTTGGGTCGCCGCGGCCGCGGCTTTCCAGTTTCCTTCGATCACGGCTTGGTGCAGGTTCTCTAGATCAGGCATGCGTAACTCCGTTGAATTCGTGGACGGCATCCAGCATGGCCACCATGTTGGCCACCGGGGTGCCGGCTTGCAGGTTATGAATCGAGTTGAACACGAACCCGCCGCCGGGTGCGAAGATCTCGCAGCGGCGCAAGACTTCCTCCCGCACCTGGCTCGGCGTGCCGAAAGGCAGGGTCTTTTGCGTGTCCACGCCCCCGCCCCAGAACACCAGGCGCGAGCCGTACTTGCGCTTCAACTCGGCCGGGTCCATGCCCGCCGCCGAGCACTGCACCGGGTTCATCACGTCGAAACCGGCCTCGATGAAGCTCTCAAAGAAACGCTCCACGCTGCCGCAGGAATGTTTGAAACATTTCCAGGTTGTATGCGTGTGCACCCAGTCGTTGATGCGCTTGTAGTACGGGAACCAAAGCTCACGAAAGGTGGCGACCGAGCAGAATGCCGAGGTCTGCGTGCCGAAATCGGTGCCGCAGACGTACATGCAGTCAATCGTGTTGCCGATGCGGGCGTGAATTCGCGCCAGGTTCTCGAGCGCAATTTCGCACTGGCGCTCGAAGACGCGGTGGATGTAGCCGCGCCGCGTGCGCGTGGACATGTACCACTCGGCGACGTCACGGATGCCTTTGGGGTTCTTCAGGCCCGGCCCCGGCACCAGGGCGACATCGCCGAAACCCGTGCCGCCAAACGATGCCGCCACACCGTAGCCGCTCGCTGCCGCGGCCCGCGCGGAGCGCTCCAGGTGGTCCAGGTCTTCGCCGGAAACGGCGCCGAATTCCTCCAGGTTGTCCGCCGGATCGAGCTTGTCTTCGTCGATTTCCGGCTGCCTGATAATGGTGTCGAAGAAGGCGCTACCCAGCGGCATGCGCCCGCTCGGCGCGGCGGTTTCGTCGCCCTCGGGATAAATCAAAATGTCGCCGTTCTGCTCCGTCCGTGTGCGAAAGTCGACGGGCACCAGCACGTCCAACCCGCGGAAATTCCACTCTTTCCAGGCGGTCGAAGGCAGGCCGAATTTCGCCTTGCGCGGAAACACGCCGACCACATCGAGCCCCATGGCGGCGCGCAGATCGTCGTCCACATAGCCCAGCATCTGCCCGGGCTCGTGCACTTTTACCGGCCCCTTGGGCAGCCCGTAGTAGTCGCGCAGCTCCGCCACGCAACTGACATGAATGCCGGTCACCGAGGTGCCCCCAAAATCCAATGGAACCCGATCCGGCTCGCGGTGCTCCAGGGCGTTGCGCAACCTCTCTCGCGATGAGACGCTAGTTTGGCTCAAAGGCGATTTATATCACGCTGCACCGCCGCGCGTGCGGTGGGATCGTGGAAGGGCAAACTTTGCACTTCGTTCGATCACTCGGACCCAAAGATATTGGTTGAAGCGGTCTGGGTCAGCTCCTGCACCCGGCGCCTTCAACTCGGCGTACCCGGCCAGGAGCTTGTCCGTCAGAACAGCGTAATCGGGTTTGCCCACGCGGCCTGGCACGGGGAATTCTCCCTTGGTGACCACATCGGGTCCGATCGCCGCACCGGCCTCTTGCAGGAAGAGCTCGAAAGGGCCCCTCAACTGGTCTTCCGGTTCGCCAGCCGCCAGACCCGCCGTCTTCCTGGTGACCGCGGCGCCGAATGCTCGAAGCGCGTGGAGGACTCCCTCAACGACCTTGTTCACTACACCTCCTATTGGAACGGATCTGACGCCCAACACCGGATTGTACTGTAGGGCGTTGGGGTCAGGGAACGTCCGTGCTCGGCCGCTCGCTATCAAAGCGCGCCATGCTGCCGGAACCCTTCGGCACCGCCGGCACTACGGGCTGTGCATTGTTGTGCACTCGGGGACGTACCGTGTGATGGTGAGCTCACGCGCCTGCTTTCGCGTCCTCGCCACGTCGAAGGCAAGCTGCATCCGCAGAAGATGGTCCATGTCCGGACCAAATGCCTTTTCGATACGCAGCGCCATTTCCGGCGTCAGCGCGGCCTTGCCTCGCAGAAGGTCGGAGAGCGTGGCTCGCCGCACTTTCAGGACCCCCGCCGCCTTCGAAACGTTGAGGCCGAGCGGCTCGATGATTTCGGTTCTGATCAGGTCGCCCGGATGGGGCGGGTTCTTCATAGGCATCGCAAGCCTCCGCATCTCATCCCTTCGCCATTCCAGTATGTACGGTTACACCGTACACAGTCAAGGGCCGTCGATGGGCCTTCAGTGCAGCCCGGCCGCCCCGCGCACCGAATCCATCAGCTTGGCCGGATCGTAACCGGCGCCGTCTTTGAATACCAGCTTGACCTTCTCGATGTCGGCGATATGCGCCGCCGGATTGCCGTCCAGCACCACTAAGTCCGCCTGCTTGCCGGCCGCGATGGCGCCGATCCGCGCGCTTTCTCCCAAGAACCCGGCCGCGTTCGACGTGGCGATGCGAATCGCTTCGAGCGGCGTGAAGCCGCCTTCCACCAAGATCTCCAGATTGCGTTGATCGGCAAATCCCGCCAGCGCGCCACCGTTGCCCGTAGGGTCGGCGCCCGTCATCAGTAGCCCGCCGGCTTTGACGAAAGCCATTTCGAATTCCAGCTCCTTGTGCAGTTGCGCTAGCGCTGGCGAATCCGCGCCGCCGCGCGCCCGTGCCCGCGAACCCAGGTAGCTGATGGCCGCTTCCGGATTCACCGCATCCAGAAATCGCTGTGCTAATGGGGGCCTGCTGCCGTCGAACGCTTCGAACACTGCCAGTGTCGAAGTGATCGCGACATGGTGCGCCACCAGGTCGGCGATCGTCTCCTTCAGCGGCGCGCTGTTCATGTCGAGCCCCGCCATTTCGCCGCGAGTCACTGCCTGGGGCGGACACACGTCGGGTTGCTTGCCGGGATGAAACTCCGTGTCCACCAGCAGCCCGTGTTCCAGGTTATCGATGCCGAGGGCCGCCGCCTCTCGAAAACCCACCGAGCACAAATGACCGGTCACCTTAATCCCGTGCCGGTGCGCGGCATCGATCGCCGCCTTCAGCTCGGCGCGCGTGATGTTCATGTACGCCTTGAAGGACGTGACTCCTTCGGCCGCCCAGTAATCCACCGTGCGCACTGCGTCGTCCGGACCCGTGAGCTCGTGCATCTGCGCCGCGAAACTGCCCGGCCCTTCCAGGTACGGCCCGGTAACGAAGAGCTTCGGTCCCGGCATTCGCCCGCTGTCGATGAGCCGCTTCACGTTGAGATCGGTGTAGGGCTCGAGGCTCCCTCCCGTGCGCGCTGTCGTAATGCCGCTGGCGAGGTACAGCCGCGGAAAGCTGAACGCCTGCTCGTTGTACATAGGGATGCCGCCGCCCGAGGGATAGAAAAGGTGCTCATGCATTCCCACCAGCCCCGGTATAACGGTTGCGCCGCCCAGGTCCAGCACCTGCGCCCCGGCCGGCGTCTCCGTGGACGCGAAAGGCCCCACCGCGGCGATCTTGCCGCGATCGATCACCAACGTCTGGTCCTCCGCCGGCGCCGCGCCGGTCCCATCGATCACGCGCACGTGCAGCAACGCCACCACCGGTGCATCGACACTCAGAAATGGCTTGATGCCGGGCGTGAACGCATTCTGCGCCGAAGCTGCGCCAGCCAACAGTAGTAAAAGAGAGATCGCCTTCACAGCGTAATTATACGCGGGACTTTCGTGGTGCGGGCTGTCAAGCCTGCAGAGCCGAGAGTCATCTTGGCTTTTCTTCTTAGGGAAGCCGCGACGTAGGTGAACGCTCCCGCCTTCCTACCCCAAATATCTCCGCAAATCTTCCGTGCGAAAGCAATGTGCCTGCGCGGAGTCTTGCGTGATGCGGCCCGCGCGCACCAGGTCGGCCAGCGATTGTTCCATGGTCATCATGCCATCCGCCTTGCCCACGGAAATCTGGCTGCGCAACTGGTGGTCGTCGCCTTTGCGGATCAGGGCGCGCACGGCGTCGGTCGCGGTCATGATTTCGGTGGCCGGCCAGCGCGACACGCCATCGATGCCGGGAATCAATTGCTGGGCGATGACGGCGGCCAAGGCCAGCGAGATCTGTTGCCGGATTTGCGGCTGGTTGGCGCTGGGGAAGGAATCCAAAATCCGCGACACCGCCTGCACTGCGTCGTTGGTGTGCAATGTGGAGAGCACCAGGTGGCCCGTCTCGGCGGCGGTGAGGGCCGTTGCCATGGTCTCGGCGTCGCGCATTTCGCCCACCAGAATCACGTCCGGCGACTGGCGCACGATGCTGCGCAGCGTCACCGCGAAATCCGGCGTGTCGCGCCCCACTTCGATCTGTTCCACGATCGAGCTGCGGTTCGCGTGCTGGTATTCCACCGGATCTTCAATCGTCACCACGTGCGCGGCGCGGCGCGTGTTGACGATATCGATGAGCGCGGCCAGGGTGGAAGTCTTGCCGCAGCCCGTCGGTCCGGTCACCAGGACCAAGCCCTGCCGCCGCTCGGCGAGTTTGGCCAATGACGTGGGAAGGTGCAGCGATTCGAGCGATGGAATCCGCGACGGCAGCAGCCGGATGCTGGCCGCCAGCGTGCCGCGCTGGTAGTGCAGGTTGATGCGGAAGCGGCCCAAACCTTCGCGCATGAAGCTGAAATCCACCGTGCGCTTCTTCTGCAGTTCCTCCATTTGCCCGGGTTCGAGCAGCGGCAGCACGAACGCGCGCACCTCCTCGGCGTCGAGTGGGCCGCCGCTGGCCGTCGCAAGCGCACCGTTCACTCGCAGCACCGTGGGAGCGCCGGCGATCAAGAGCACGTCGCTGGCATTGCGCCCGGCCGCAAGCTGCAACAGCGCATCGAGCGACGCCAGCGATTCGGGGGTGCGGCTGGGCGAGACCTTCTGCTGGCTCGGCGCCGCGCGATTCAGTTCCGCGACAATCTTCGAAAGCTCGCTGTCGTATGCGGCCATGGTTAGGGTTCCTGCCTCAAGTATAAGCAGATTGAAAAGACTCACCAGTAGGGCGGACCCCATGGTCCGCGCGGGACGCCCTCGTCCCGCAGCCGTTTCGCGGAATCGTACCCTCCGCCGCCTTTGCGGTACCATGCATAGAAATTGACGCTGCTGATCTTTTCCGACATCCACAACGATTGGAAAACCATGGAGCGGCTGCTCGCAACCGAGGCCGATCTTTATATCTCGGCCGGCGACCAAGGCACTTGGGCCAAAGGCCTGGAGCGCGCCGGCGAAGTCCTCAGCGCCCGCGGCGACAAGGTTTATGTGCTGCCCGGCAATCACGAATCGGCCGAGCAGATAGCGGCCATGTGCGCCCGTTACGGGTTGAACGATTTTCACCAGCGACATTTGCAGCTCGGCCGCTGGCACGTGGCCGGCTTGGGCTATTCCAGCCCGACCCCATTCAACACTCCGGGGGAATACAGCGAGCCGCAAATGGCCGCGCGCCTCGAGCGCTTTCGCGAGTTCTCCCCGCTGGTGCTCATTTGCCACGCGCCCCCTTACGGCACGGCGCTCGACCTCGTTCGCCCAGGCTTGCACGCCGGTTCCCGCTCCATCGCCGAATTCATCGAGACGGCCCAGCCGGAGTACTTCTTCTGCGGCCACATCCATGAAGCCGAGGGAGTGGAAATCCGCATCGGCCGCACCGTCGCCAGAAACGTCGGCAAGAAAGGGTATCTGCTAGAATTGGATTGACTCCCATGACAATTGAAGAATTGGAACGCGAATATCAGCCCCTCCGCGAACAGGCCATCGCCTTGCGGAGGTATCTTTGACGCTCCCGGTCTTCAGCGCAAACTAACCACACTCGAAGAACAGATCGGCAAGCCGGACTTCTGGTCGCAGCCCGAAAAAAGCCAGAAAGTGATGCAGGACCGCAAGCGCCTGGAGGAATCCATCGCCAACGACGCCCGCGTGCGTTCGCTCACCGAAGATCTGGACACGCTGTTCGAGCTGGCGCGCGAAGGCGAAAACGTTTCCAGCGACATCGAACAGGGGATCAAACCCTACGGCGAGTTGCTGGATCGTCTCGAAACCGCCATGCTGCTCTCCGGCGAGAACGATGCGCGCAGCGCCATCGTCACCATACACCCTGGCGCGGGCGGCACCGAAAGCCAGGATTGGGCGGAAATGCTGCTGCGCATGTACCTGCGCTGGGCGGAGCGGGAAGGCTTCCAGACCGTGATCACCGATCGGCTGGAGGGCGAGGGCGCGGGCATCAAATCCGTCACCTTCGAGGTCAACGGTCCCAATGCCTACGGCTTGCTGCAATCGGAAATCGGCGTGCATCGCCTGGTGCGCATCTCGCCGTTCGACGCCAATGCCCGCCGCCATACTTCGTTCGCGTCGGTCTTCGTGTATCCGCAGGTGGACGACGAAATCAGGATCGAAATCAACCTGGACGACCTGCGCATCGACACCTTTCGCTCTTCCGGCGCCGGCGGCCAGCACGTCAATATGACCGATTCGGCGGTCCGCATCACCCATTTCCCCACCGGCATCGTGGTGCAGTGCCAGAACGAACGCTCGCAGCACAAGAACCGCGATTCGGCGATGAAGCAACTGCGCGCCCGGCTCTACGAATTCGAGCTGGAGAAAAAGCGCGAAGAGACGCGCAAAACCGAGGATTCCAAGCTCGATATCAACTTCGGCAGCCAGATTCGCAATTACGTGTTGGCGCCGTACCGCTTAGTGAAAGATCTCCGCAGTAAGCTTGCCTTGGGCGACGTGGATCGCGTTCTGGAAGGCGGTCTCGACCCCCTCATTCACACCTACCTGGTATGGCGCAAGACCGGCAAGACCGCCGGTGACGACAAGGACGAACCGCTCGAATGACGCGACCTTCAGGGTGGCACAGGCTTCAGCCTGTGAAATTCCAGAGGGTCACGACGGCACCGGCTCGACAATTCCTATGAGCGTCGCCGAGGCCGCCCGCTTGATCCGTGCCGGCCGCCTGGTGGCGTTTCCCACCGAAACCGTCTACGGCCTCGGCGCCAATGCGCTCGATGCCGCCGCGGTGGAAAGAATCTTCGCCGCCAAAGGCCGCCCGCGCTCGAGCCCCTTGATCGTGCACGTAGATTCCGTCGAAATGGCCCGGCGCTACGTCACCGAGTGGCCCGCCGCGGCGGAAACTTTGGCGCGGCATTATTGGCCCGGCCCGCTCACCCTGGTGCTGCCCAAGCAGCCGGAAATTCCCGATGTAGTGACGGCCGGTCTCCCTACCGTGGGGATCCGCATCCCGGCCCATCCCCTGGCCCTTGCGCTGATCCGCGAGGCGGCCGTTCCGATCGCCGCGCCCAGCGCCAATCGCTTCACCGAGCTTTCCCCCACCGCCGCCGGCCACGTGCCGGAAGCTCTCGCCGATTATCTGCTCGATGGAGGTCCGGCCCGCGTGGGCATCGAATCCACCGTGCTTTCCCTCGCCGGACCGCCCACGCTGCTCCGTCCAGGCGTCATCCCGCTGCCGCGGATCGAAGCCCTAATCGGCGCGGTCGCAACCTTCGCCGCGCCGGCGGAAGGCGCGCATCCTTCCCCTGGGATGCATGCCCGCCACTACCGGCCCACCACGCCGCTCTATCTACTGCCGCACGACGCCCCCACGCCGCCCGGCCGCGGCCGATGGCTTCGACTCGGACCCGAAATGTCAACCGATCCGCTCGCCTATGCCGCCGCGCTGTACGATATACTCCACCGCCTCGACCAGGAGCATCTCGATTGGATCGCCGTGGAAAAACCGCCGGAAACGCCCGAGTGGGCGGGAGTTCTGGATCGCCTGCGCCGCGCGGCTTGCTGACGCGCGCTCGCCCAACAAAGGGTGGCCGGCATCGTTCCCATGCGCCCCGTTGCTAAAATTGCCCCTTCATGGCCCTGATCCTGCTCCTGCCCCTCGCTTTCGCCGCCTTGTTTCTAGCAGTCGAAAGCGAAGGCTACCGGGACCGCTTTCTGCGCGCGGCGGTCGCGTTCGGTGTTGCGGCTTGGGCACTGGTGGAGCTTCTGAGCCTGCCGAGCGCGGTCACCCGATGGGCTCTCGCGGTGGCGTGGCTGCTGGTCGCGGTGGCTGCCTTCCTGCGCCGCCGCCCGATCAATCTTCCGCGCCTGAAGCCGGATCCGGTAGTCGTCGTGTGCCTCGCCGGATGCGTTACCGTGGCCGTGTTTACCGGCTTGCTGGCCGTGCTCAGTCCGCCCAACAGCACCGATGCCATGGCCTATCACTTACCGCGCGTGGTGTACTGGGCGGAGCAATCGAGCGTACGCTTCTTTCCTACCCCCTACCTGAATCAAATCATGCTGCAGCCCATGGCCGAATATCTCATGCTGCACGCGTATCTGCTGGCCGGCGGCGATTGGTTCCTCAACCTGGTGCAATGGTCGTCGTCGATAGGCGCCATGGTGGGCGTATCGCTGGTAGCGCGCGAGTTGGGCGCGGACGCCCGCGGTCAGGCCCTGGCAGCATTGGTTTCAGCCACCATCCCGGCGGGCATTCTGGCTTCTTCGGGGGCCAAGAACGATTACGTGCTGGCCATGTGGCTCGTGGCGGCGGTTTACTTCGCCGCCCGCGTAGGCGCCGCCCGCTGGAAGTGGGATGCCGTCTGCCTGGGTTGCGCTTTCGGTCTGGCGCTCGATACCAAAGCTACGGCCTATCTATTTATGCCCGCCCTAGTGGCCGTGGCATGGTGGGCGGGTGCGCGTTCGGGCGCGCGCGCCATGCCGCGAGTCTGGCGCAGCACCCGGGATTGGCGCCCGCCTCACCCGCTGGTTTGCCCCGCGATCACCCTTGCTTGCGCGCTCGCCATCGATACACCGCTCTTTATCCGCAACTACCGCTTGAGCCGCTCGCCGCTCGGTTTCGATTCCGCCCATGGCGATGGTGCCTTCCGCTGGCGCAACGATCGGCTCGGTTGGAAACCGCTCGTCTCCAACGCCCTGCGTAATTTTTCCGATCAGCTCGGGGCGCGCAGCCAGCGTTGGAATCAAGGCGTCTATGGCTTCGTCGTCGCCGTGCACAAAAAGCTCCGCATCGATTGGAACGATCCCGCCACCACCTGGCCATGGGCCGTATTCGCTCCGCCGGTCAACGCCAATCATGAAGCCAACGCGCCCAACCGCTGGCAATTGCTGCTGCTCGCCTTGGCCGTGCTCGCGGCCATTCGCAGGCACAACGCCCTGTGGCTCTGGTACACCGCGGCGCTGGCGTTCGGCTTCCTCGCCTTCTGCGAGTATCTGAAGTGGCAACCGTTTCTGGCGCGTCTGTTCCTGCCGCTGCTGGTGGCCTCGGCGCCGCTCATGGGTGCGGTATTCGGGCGGTGGCGCGCGCCGTTCGCCATCCTTCTGTCTCTGTTTCTGCTCAACAATGCGCGGCCGGTGCTGTTCCAAAACTGGGTGCGCCCGTGGAGCGGGCCGCACAGCGTCCTCCACGCCGATCGCGACCAGGAATATTTTGCGGATCTGGGCTCGTGGAAAAATGCGCCGTCATATTTCAGCGCCGTGTCGCTCCTCGGCCATTCCGGCTGCGGCGTGATTGGCATCGATATTACCAACCTCACCGTCGAGTACCCGCTCCAGGCCCTGTTACGCGAGCGCAATCCCGGCGCGCGCTTCCTCCACACCGGCGTGACCAACGTCACCCGGCGCTACCCGCCTCCAGTAGCCGCGACTCCCTGCGCCGTAGTCTGCCTGGACTGCATCGGCGACGCGAAACGCCTGAGCCTCTATGCCGGCTTTTCCAAGAGCACCACCATCGGCCGCTTCGTCGTGTTTTATGGCCAGGGCTTCGCCCCTTGAATTAGGGCAAGCTAAAGCATGCCCCACCAAGCCGGGGTGGGGCATGCTTTAGCTTGCCTTACCTGAAACCGGCTTGCACCGCCCTACTGCGGCCGCATCCAAATATCTTCCAGCACATCCACCGAAGACGTCAGCGTCTGCCCGCCCACCGTCAGCCGCACAAAGTAAGTCCCGGGCTGCACCGGACTTCCTTGCGGTGCGCCGAAGCCGAAAAATCCGCCGGCGCGTCCACCGCCGGCGACGAACGGGACCGGCCCACCACCGCGTCCGCCACGGCCACCACCGCCGCCGCCGCCAAAACCGCGGACCACGACCCCGCCGCTCTGGCTGCCGGGCCCCAACGCAGGTTCAGCGCCCGGAGGCTCGGTCGCCAGAGGGCCGCCGAAACCACCCCCGCCTCCGCGTCCGCCGCGCCCAGCGTTGGCGCCCGCCGGCGGAGCCGGGCCCAGCATGTTCCACTGGAAGCGGTTCATGCCCTCTTTGATGTCCACATCCATGGTGCTGAGGACCTTATCGCTCTGCAGGAACTCCACCTTAGCTTTGCCAAGCTCGCCCTTGGCCCAAATGCTGATGGCCGTGCCGCCTTGTGGGTTCGGTGCTTTGAATTCCCGATTGGCGGCGTGCCGCTGCGCCTCCGGATCGTTCTTCCACTGAATGGCCGGCCGCGGATCGAATAGAATCAGGCTGCGGTCGTCACCCGCCTTGAGATGCTCCAGCGGAGTGATGTCGTCGGCAATCCAGATTGAGCGCCCATGCGTGCCTACAATCAAGTCGCGGTCGCGCGGATGGATCAGAATGTCGTCCACGCGCACGCTCGGCATGCCGGTCATGAACTTCTCCCAGCGGCTGCCGCCGTCGAGCGTCACAAACAACCCGAACTCCGTCCCCACGAACAGCAACCGCGGGTTGTCGTAATCCTCCCGCAGCGCGTTGATGTTTCCCATCTCCGGCAGATTGCCCGTCACATTCGTCCACGTTTTGCCGTAATCGGTGGTCTTGAACAGATACGGCTTCCAATCGTCGTTGCGATGGTTATCGAGCGCCACGTAAGCCGTGGCGGGGTCGAAGTGCGAAGGCTCGATGCGCGAAACCTGCACGTAACCCTTGGGCGCGTCGCTGATGTTATCGATGACGTTGATGAAAGTCTCGCCGCCATCCTGGCTCAACTGCAAATTGCCATCGTCGGTGCCGATCCAAATCACGCCTGGTTTCGATGGAGATTCGCGCACCTGCGTCGCCAACGAACCGGCCGAATACCCGTCGTGCTTTTCGGCCATCGGTTTATCGCCGCTCACTTCCATGATGGACATCTTCGGCGCCCAGCGGTCCACATTCTTGCTCAAGTCCGTCGGATTCATCCACCACGTGTCTCCGCGATTGTTCGACTTAAAGAAAAACTGCGCCGCCATATAAACCACCTCCGGGTTATGCGGCGAGATCTCGAACGGAGCGTTCCAGTAAAAGCGGAATGTTTCGGCCTTGTCCGGCGGGTTTACGATGTTCAAGGGACCGCCGCGGCCGCCGAATCCGCCGCCACCCCCGCCCGCAGCCCCGCCGCGTCCTCCTTCCGCCGCTTGCGGTGCACCGTTGGCCGGGTCGCTCCCGGCGTTCCTCGTCGAAGTCGTGGTTCCCGATGGCGGTGCGCTTGCCGCCGCCGCGTTAGCCTCCGCATCCGTGCCGCCGCGTCCGGGCCCCAGCGAGGGCCGAATGCTCTTCTGCGTGCCAGCGCGCATATCGTGCCGGCTCATCGAGCCATCCTGCGATTCGGCATACACAATCGCCCAATCCGTAGGATCTTGCCGGGTATAGAAACCGTCGCCGCCCGCCACCTGGAACCAGTCCGTATTCACCGGCCCGATGGTGGAGCGAAGCGCGCTCGGCCCGCACCAGGCGTTGTTATCCTGCAACCCGCCGCAGACATAATAAGGCCGGCGCATATCCGCCGAAACCTGGTAGAACTGCCCCACCGGCATGTCGTTGTGGAAGTCCCAGCGATAGCCGCCGTCGTTGCTCACGTCGATGCCGCCGTCGTGCCCTACCCATACCGTGCGCGGGTCCTTGGGATTGATCCAGATCGCGTGGTAGTCGGTATGCGACGCGTCCAGGCCCTTCCATGTCTTGCCGCCATCGAGCGACATCTGCGCTGGGGTACCGCCCACGAAGAGCTTCTTATCGTTGACCGGGTCCACGCGAATCTGGCTGAAATAGGTTGGGCGTTGGTTCTGGTTGCTCATGAACTGCCAGGTCTTGCCGCCATCGTCGGAGCGGAACACGCCGCTCCCGTTGGGGTTGGGCGGAGCCGCCGCGCCTCGGCCGGCGCCGCCTCTACCGCCGCCACCGGCTTCCCCAGTCGGTGTCTCGCCGCCTTCTACCGGGCCGCGGCCGCCGCGCGCCGGGCCGCCTTCAGCCGTCGTACCGCCGCCCGTTCCGGCGCTCGCGCCCGCTTCCACCTGGGCGTAAATGGTGCTGGGTTTGGCGCGGAAGA
Organism: Bryobacteraceae bacterium; assembly: GCA_049511335.1. Lineage (GTDB taxonomy): Bacteria > Acidobacteriota > Terriglobia > Bryobacterales > Bryobacteraceae > JBEKYD01. Next base: position 55,906 of record JBEKYD010000002.1, read on the forward strand.
TGGAAATCGCAATTCGCCCGAAGATGCCGTCCTTTGGCTTCGGCCAGCCTGGGCCGTCCAGCTTGGTCCAACTGTTGCCGCCATCCACGGATTTCCACAACGCGCTTCCGGCGCCGCCGCCGTTATACCCCCACCACGTGCGCTGCCGCTGGAACGACGAAGCGTAAACGATCTTCGAGTTCGACGGATCGATGGCCACGTCGTTGAACCCCGTGTAGGGGTCCATGTATTTGGCCAGCTTCCAAGTCTTGCCGCCATCGGTCGTCTTATACAGGCCGCGCTCCGGATTGGGTCCGAACAGATGACCGGGCGACGCTACGAACACAATGTTGGGGTTGGTCGGGTCGACGGCAATGCGGTTGATCGATTGCACCTGTTCGAGCCCCAGGTGGTTCCACGTCTTGCCGCCATCGGTGGTGCCCCACATCCCATCGCCGATCGAAGAGCTTTGCCGGTTATTGGCCTCGCCCGTGCCGACATAAACGATGTTCGGGTCCGACGGAGCGATCCCGATCGCGCCGATCGATTCGTTCGGCATGGTGTCGAACAGCGACCGCCAGAAAATTCCGCCGTCGGTCGATTTCCATAGACCGCCCGTGGCAAAGCCCACGTAAACGATCATCGGGTCTTTTTCGGAACCCTGAATGTCGTCCACACGCCCCGCCATGGTGGCGGGCCCGATCGGCCGGAACGAGAATCCCCGCAAGATCGGGTCGGTGGAAGCGTTGATGACAGGCGGAACCGGTTCTTGCGCCGCGCCCTGCTCTTGCGTGTGGCCGGGCAAGCCCAAAACGAAGCCGATTACGAGAGCCGCGAAAAGCGTCCCGAGGTGTTGATACACGGACCTAGCAAGCATATTGGTGAATAATGTACCACGCGCCACCTGGGTCTACTATTTCGAATAGTGCCGTGCGCCGTTAGACGCGCGATTCGCCAGAATTCGTGGGGCGGACCCCCGGGGTCCGCCCTACAACTTATGCGGATGTATCACGGGCACAAAAGTATGCGGCATTAGCCTCGTCAGCCCCCAGCCCGCTTAATCTGCTCCAGCGTTCTTCGCAAAATCGGCAGGACGGCGAGATCCTTTTCGCCCGCGAGTTCCTCTTTGAGTGCGATAATCGTCGCCAGATCCAGTACCCGCACTCTCTGCCCGTTGCCGATCTCCATCTCAATCGCATGCGGCAACAACTCTTCATAGCCCAGTCCGCGCCCGACTGTTCCCAGCACATCCAGAGGACCGCAATTGGTAATCAGGTTGTGGTGGCCGGGCGAACTCAGATGGCTGGGTTTGGGCTTGAGCCGGCGGCTGGGCTGCATTCGATAAACAGCATCGATGCCGTCCAGCACACGCAAGAGCTTGGCTACGTTGTCCTCGCTCCGCGAGACAACGATGTCGAGATCAAAAGTGTTCATCGGGGCGCCATTTAGAGCGGCTGCGAGGCCCCCGACAATCGCAAACTCCACCTCGCCCTCGGTCAGGGCGCGCAAGAGCGCCCGAAAATCACTCACCGGCATTTAGTTCTCGGATGGCAAGGATTGCATTCACGTGGCGCTGCAGGCAATCGAGGCGCTCGGCCGGCGTCAGTGAGAGCATCCAGCGGATCAGCGTCAAATCCACGCCATCTTCGCTGTAATCGGTTTGTGGTTGCGGATCCTGGTCCGCCACAGATCCTCCTACTATTTCAGCTCGGCTCCTGAACCGCGTCCCGATGGTGCAGCTTGACCTTGAAACCCGCCGCGCGCAATTTCTTGTGGATTTCTTCGGCGATCATCACCGAGCGGTGCTGCCCGCCGGTGCAGCCGAAACTGATGGTCAGGTAGCTCTTGCCCTCGCGAATATAATACGGCAGCAGGTACAGCAGCAATTCGGAAATTCTTTTTGTGAACTCCACCGTCTGTGGAAACGAACGGATATAGCGCGCCACCGCCGGATTCTTCCCGGTTTGGCGCTTGAAGCGCGGGATGTAGTTCGGATTGGGCAGAAAGCGAACGTCGAATACCAGGTCGCTTTCCGGCGGCAAACCGTTGCGATAGCCGAAGCTGTTCACATAGATCGCCAGGGTGGAACGGTCGCGCCGGCCGCTGAAGCGCTCGCCGATGAATTCGCGCAGCTCGTGCGCCGTAAGCTGGGAGGTATTGATCACCAGATCGGCCATGGCGCGGATGGCGGCCAGTTCCGTGCGCTCGGTCCCAATGCTGCGGACGATGGAGCGGCTGGCGCCGAGCGGATGCGGGCGCCGGGTTTCGCTGAAACGGCGAACGATGGCCGCATCGTCGGCTTCGAGGAAAATCAACTGCACGGCAAGCGACTTCTTGATATCCGCGAAAACCTTGGGGAAGCGTTTCAGCCCTTCGCCTTCGCGAATGTCCACCACCAGGGCCGCGGCCGGGATGCTGGTGTTGTCGCGCGTCAGCTCGGCGAACTTGGGAATCAGCTCTACCGGCAGGTTGTCCACCGAGTAGAACCCCAGGTCCTCCAGAGCCCGCAGGACGGAGCCCTTGCCGGAACCGCTCAGACCCGTGATAATGACCAGCTCCGGCCGGCGGCCGGAAGCCGCGGACGTGTTTGGGGCACGCGGCATGGAACCGGTTTACGCCTCGACCAGGTCGAAATGGCCGTCGCGGCGCCGCAGCAGGACCGAGAGACGATCGGTCTCGGCGTCGCGATACACCAAGTAATCGCGGCCCTTTTCAATTTCGATCAAGGCCTCGTCGAGAGTCATCGGTTTGCGTTTCTTGTGATTATCGATGTGATAAATGCGCCGTTCGACCTCCGGTTCCGGCCCGGCCGGCGGCGCGGACGCTTCCACCGCGGCCTGCTCCGCCGGGGCGCCTTTGCGCGGCGTGCGTTTGGTGTCGCGCCACTTGGTGGTCGCTTTGAGGGCCTGCTTCTCCAGCTTGTCCGCCGCCGCGTGAATCGCCGAAAACAGATCCGTGGCCGATCCGATGCCTACCAACTCGTGGTTATAGTAGTGGACCGTGGCTTCCGCCTGATGCAAATGGCGCTCCTGCGAGAGCACTACGTGCGCTTCGCATTCCCGCTTGCCGTCCAGCAGTTTGCCGATTTTGACGAAATGCGTCTCCAGCTTGGCGAGCTGCGCCGGCGCCAATCCCACCTGCCTGCCCGTGTATGTGATCTTCATGAGCGTTCCGCCGTTTTTCGGCGGCGGTTGCGGCCAACCGCCGCCGGCACCTTCCTCTTTCTTTATAGCGCACAAGGAGCTGGACCACCTGCTGCAATTCGTAAGTAGTCGACCGGCAGCAACCGTTCCTTACAGTCGCGGCTCTGACTGGCGGCTCAGTGGCTATCTTCGCTATTCCCGATCCACATGCATCAAAAACGCCCTCCAGCCGGTGCGGAGAGCCGCAAGTCAGAGCCGCGACTGGCAAGGAGCGGTCGCATGCAAATGATTGCCGGCGGCTGAAAGCTTCCCTACGGCCGCAGCCGCCGCTGATGCGTCGAAGGTATTTTCATGTCCTCGCGGTATTTGGCCACGGTGCGGCGGGTGACGTTGATGCCGGCGGCTTCGAGCAGCGCCGTGATCTTTTCGTCTGTGAGGGGGTGGGTGCGGTCTTCCTCCTCGATCATTCTCTTCACCTTGCGCTTGAGCAACAACAGCGGCGTGAAGCTTCCCGAAGGTCCCTGCACGGCTTCGGAGAAGAAGTAGCGCAGTTCGAAAACTCCCTGCGGCGTGTGCGCGTACTTGCCGGCCACCGCGCGGCTGACCGTGGACGGGTGCACTCCCACTTCCTCCGCCACTTCTTTGATCATCATCGGCTTCAGGTGCTCGAGCCCGTTGGCCAGAAAGTCGGTCTGGCGGCGGACGATCGCCTGGCAAACCTTCAGGATGGTCTGCTTCCGCTGCTCGATGTTCTTCATCAACTGGATGGCCGAGGAGTAGCGCTCGCGCACGTAGTCCCGAACTTCCTTGGAAGCGCCGTTTTCCCGGTCCAGCATACGCCGGTATTGCACGTTGAGACGAAGCTGCGGCACGTCTTCGTCGTTCATTTGAATGATGTAGTCGTCGCCGTCCTTGATCAGATATACGTCCGGCTCGATCACCCTGGCGCCGGCGCCGGAATAGCGCAGGCCGGGCCGCGGATTCAAATGCCGGATCATATTCACGGCGATTTCAATGTGCTCCATGGGCCGGCCCAGCAGCCGCGCCAGCTCCTTATACTGGCGCATTTCGAGCAGGCGCATGTGGTCGGAGACGATCTGCCACGCCACTCCGCCCTTGCCGTTCACGCTTTCGATCTGGAGCAGCAGGCATTCGCGCAGGTCCCTCGCCGCGATTCCCGCTTCGAGCGACTGGACGGCTTTCAGGCCCTGCTCCACCTCTTCCATCGAATGCTCGCCGGCGGCGGCGATTTCCGCCAGTGGCGTCGTCAAGTACCCGTCGTCATCCAGGTTGCCGATGATGGATTCAGCCGCGTTGCGCACCGGGTCGGGAATCAAGCTCATGCTCAACCCCCGGCGCAAATAGTCTCCCAGCGTCTCCGGCGCCGAAAGAAAGGTCTCGAAAGACGGCTTTTCCACCGATTCCGATGCCGGACTCTTATAGCCCGGATCGAGATAATCGTCAAAAAACGAGCCGAAGTCGATTTCATCGAATGGATCGGAGGCGGCCGGGGTTTCGAGCGGGTCGTTGGTAGCCGAAGGGGCGCTCTCCGGCCCCGTCACCGTGGCGGCGGTCTCTTCGGCGTCCGCAAAAACGCTTCCATTGATGGCTACGTCGCCCGCGTTGCCATCCACGGAGCCCGATTCGTTCAATACCGCCGCTTCCAGAATCTCGCGGTCCGCGCGGTTGTTTTCCGGCTCCGCCTCCAGAAGGGGCAACAGCTCTTCGGGGGGGACTTCGTCGCCGCTTTCCTCGGTGGCCTCTTCCAGAACCGGATTCTTGACAATCTCCTGCGTGATCATTTCCTTCAGCTCCAGCCGGTTGAGCTGAAGGACCGTGACCATTTGGACTAGTCCGGGCGTGAGAATCTGCTTTTGTGCGACCTTAAGGTCCAATCGTGGCGACAGCAGGCTCATCTCGTACCCATAATATCACTGGAATTCCGTCGCACCGGCGAACTCTTTGCGGAGCCCTAGCATTTTTTGTGCCGTTTTCAACGGTAGCCGCGACTTTGGGCATCTTTGTGCGCGGAAACCAGGAAATGCTCCACCCGTTCCGCGCTTCTGCGACGGGGGCTCCGGTTCCACGGGCGATGGAAGCTGTTTAGCAAGACCGCATCCGGGCGGTACCTGGTCGTGGTGTTCACTTATGAAATGAATGCCGCAGAGAGGAGCAAGTATGCCCCGCAAATCGGCTGACCCCGTGAAATCCAAGGCGGACGCCGGGCAAGCCGGCTGGTACGCGACCCCGCAAGGTCGCCGGCAGACGCAGCGAGAGTTTGCTCGCGCGCTCAAGGACGGGACTCTGGTTCGGTCGGCCGGATCGAAAATCGCGAAAAGCGATCCGAAGGTGCTGGAGCAGCTCATGGAAGAGGCGAAACGGAACGCGACCCGCTCCATCTCGATTCGTGTCCCGATCGCCGACCTCGAACAGGCACGGCAGATCGCCGAAAAGACCCGTGTCGGCTACCAAACCGTGCTCAAGCAAGCCATCAGAGAAGGTTTGAAGCGGGCCGGCTGATTCCGAAATTACGATGTCAGCCTGGATGGAGCCTGGCACCGGTTCCCTTAGGCGGCGGTTTGGGACTTGCCAAGGCAGCAGCGCTTGTATTTCTGGCCGCTGCCGCAAGGGCACGCTTCGTTGCGGCCGATTTTGGGTTCGGAGCGGCGGTAGGGTTCGGGCTTTTGTGCATTCTTGTGCAAATTTCCGGTTTTGCATTCTTGTGCAAGCGGGGGCTCCGCGGGGGCCTCTGGCTGCCGGGGTAGCGGGGCGTTGTTGAAAGTAAGGGATTTCTTTGGTTTGGCCGGAGAGGAAGGCATGGCGGTTTGGATAATGAAAATGGCGGCTTTGAGACGGACGGACGGGGAGGACTTGGGATCTTTGAGGACTTCGCGGAGAGAATCGAAGGCCAGCTCGGCGAGCTCTTGGGCGCGCTCGCGGAAGATGAGGGTGCGGTCGGACTCGAGATCGGCAAGCGCCTGTTGGAATTGCGGGGAACTGCTGCGCCAATTGGCGACGGTGTTGCGGTGAACGCCGGCTTGGGCGGCGGCGTTTGTGAGGTTCGCGCCGCTAGCTAGACAGGGCGTCGATGACCTGGAGTTGTTGAGCGGAGAGCTGGGAATCGTGCATGGGATCACTTCCGGCCCCACGATAGCGCGCGGGCAGTTCAGGGACGGGGTGCGCGGAAGGTGCGGATTGGCTGTAGCTCTATGAAACGGTGGGAGTAAAAAAATATATCGAAAGTCTGTGACCGTCCTTTTCGCCGGCCGGCTTTTGTGCGTTCTTGTGTGTGGAAGCGGCATCGGCTGGGGCGGGTCTGGGGAAACAGGCGGGATGTTTCTGGGGTTCCCGAGCCTGTGGGAGCGGTCTGACTGATCCGCCAGTTCTGGGAATCAGCGACTGCGCTAATAGCGGCGAAAACGAGGAGCGATAAAATGTAGCGCATTGCGTTTTGGATTTCCAAATCCGCTTTTTCAAGCGCTGCGGCAAAATTCAGACCTTGCCATCGTGAAGTGTAGGCGCGCGGTAACGCGAAAGCAAGGGGGTTGCCCCGCCCTTGCCCTCGCCTTTCCACACGAATCGCCCCGCCCTCGCCAGGGATTCCGGTCGACGCGGTACCGTGGAATGATGCGAATCCTTGTTTTAACCGACGACAACGGAACGACCCGTGTAAGGGAAAGCCGAGAGGTTTTCGATGTAGCGGAGTTCAAGCTGGTCTACACCTGTCCGGACTGCAAGAACGAGTTCATCTTCACGGCGGATAAGGAGGGCGAGCCAAAGCAAAGCTGGCGTGCCTGTCCAGTTTGCGCAAAGAACCTTACGTTGTTTGATACCGGCACGGCAACGCCCGAGGTCTTGCTGTGGGAGGCGCTTTCCCTGTACCGGTCGTTCTACGAATTCGTAACGACGCGGCATCCGTTTCCGGAACTGAAGCTGCTGGTGACGGTACCGGCGGCGGAGCCGAAACCGGCCAGCAGTCCGGCGAAGCCAACAGCTACCTAGTCTGGTGCGCCTGTCCGCCTGTCCGCCTGTCCGCCTGTCCGCGTGGGAGGCGTCGCCGCGAGCAACGTTCCGCCGGTTGTTCCGCCAAGTAGTCCGCCGTCGATTCCCGCCGCCCGTGTCGCCGCCGTACAGCCTTACATGGAAATGGCAGGGCCGAAGCACCGACCCTGCCGTAAAACTAGCTTCCAAAACACTGCCTCATTCCACGGAGGCAAATCCGACGAGCCAAAAGTTTTGGAATGAAACGGAATGAAACTGCGTTTGGGAATGTCTGTAAGTGATTGAAAACATGGTGGCCAGGGACGGAATCGAACCGCCGACGCCAGCCATTTCAGGGTTGCGCCCGCCGGTTCAGCGAAACGGAAGATACACGATCTGATTCCGCCATTGTTCTGCTTGTGATGCGGCCCACACAAGAAGAAGTGAATCGATGATCTCACCGATAGCGCTCGGCTGCTGGGGGACGATGAATATGCCTGGAACTGGTTTGCCATCTTCGAGGCGATCCCGAAAATGCCACGTCATCGTCTGCCGGTCGTGGGTAATCAGAATGCGTTCTTGCTCAGCGGCAAGTTCAAGGAGCGCTGAATCTGTGGTTCCGCGTAAACGAGTAGTTTTCACATCTGCAAATCGAATGCCTTTGCCGGCCGCGCCACGCGCTGAAGGAAAACTCGCCCCGATTGCAGTACACTAATTCGACATGCGACGTTTATTCCTCGCCAGTCTGGTTTTTGCCTGCGCGGCGGGCGCAGGGACGTTTAGTCTGGAACAGGTTCTTTCGGCTCCGTTCCCTTATGAATTGACTGCCTCAGCCACCGGCGGAAACGTGGCGTGGGTTCTGAACGAGCACGGGGCGCGGAACGTGTGGGTGGCCATGGCGCCGAATTACACAGGCGTTCGCGCCACTTCGAATACCGAGGACGACGGCCAGGACGTGGGCCAGTTGCAGTGGACCCCGGATGGCAAGTCGGTGGTCTACACGCATGGCGGCGACCTGGAATTTCTGGACCGGCCCGACCCGAATCCGGCTACCAATCCGGCGGGCGTGGAACAGGCCGTTTGGGTGGTAACGCCAGGTTCGGCGCCGCGCAAATTGGGCGACGGCCATTCGCCTGCCGTGTCGCCGAAGGGCGGACTGGTGGCGTTTCTGAAGGAAGGGAAGATTTACATCGTGCCGGTCGCGGGCGCCGAGAAACCGGCCCTGATGTACTATCCGCGTTCGGGAGTGACGGCGCGCGAGCTGGCGTGGTCTCCGGATGGCTCCAAGCTGGCCTTCGTCAGCGATCGCGTCAATCACAGCTTCATCGCGGTTTACGATTTCGGCGCTAAGGCGCTGACTTACATGGAGCCGACCGTGGACCGGGATCAATCGCCGGCGTGGTCGCCGGATAGCCGCCAGGTGGCGTTTGTGCGCGTGCCGGCCGGCGGCGGAGGACGAGGCGGCCGCGGCGGTGGCGGGGAAGGAGGCGGCTGGTCGATCCGCGTGGCCAGCGTTGCCGACGGCACCGGCCGCGAGATCTGGAAATCCGAGCGTGGCCAGGGCAGCGCATTCCATCCGGCGGAATCCGAACCGGCGCTGTTGTGGGCAGCCGGCGATCGCATTGTTTTCCCGTGGGAGAAAGGCGGCTGGCTGCATCTTTATTCCGTAGCTGTGGAAGGCGGCCCGGCCACGCTGCTGACCCCGGGCGATTTCGAAGTCGATCACGTCGCCTATTCCGCCGATCGCAAGGAAATCGTGTTCGATTCCAACCAGGACGACATCGACCGGCGGCACGTGTGGCGCGTGAGCACCGCGAGCGGCCCCGCGCGCGCCGTCACCAAGGGAGACGAGCTGGAAATGACGCCGGTGTTCGCCGGCGATGCCATTGCCTATTTGCATGCCGATGGCCGGCGCCCGTTGCGGGCCGCTATCCGGCAGGGCGAAACCGTCAAAGACCTCGCGCCCGATTCCATCCCCGCCGATTTCCCCACCGATTCGCTGGTAGTCCCGCAGCAGGTCATCTACAGCGCCTCGGACGGCCTCCAGATTCATGGCCAGCTCTTTCTGCCGCCGAACAGCCAGCCCGGCGAGAAACATAAAGCGCTAGTCTTCATGCACGGGGGCTCGCGGCGCCAAATGCTGCTCGGCTGGCACTACATGGATTACTACAACAACGCCTACGGCATGAACCAATACCTGGCCAGCCAAGGTTACGTGGTGCTCTCCATCAATTACCGCAGTGGCATCGGCTATGGCTTGGCATTTCGCGAGCCGGCGAATTACGGCGCGCGCGGCGGCAGCGAATATCATGACGTGGAGGGCGCCGCTCTGTATCTGCGTACCCGAAGCGACGTCGACCCGGCGCATATCGGGCTGTGGGGAGGCTCCTACGGCGGCTATCTCACCGCCATGGGGCTGGCGCGCGGTTCGGACCTATTCGCCGCCGGCGTGGATTTCCACGGCGTTCACGATTGGAGCAGCCGCGGCAACGGTCCCGGCGGCGGCGCCTCGGGGCCGCCGACGCCCAGCGCGGAAGCGGCGCGGGAGGAATCGGCGCGCCTGGCCTACGACTCATCGCCGATTGCGTCCGTCTCCACCTGGAAGTCGCCGGTTCTGCTGATCCACGGCGACGACGACCGCAACGTCAACTTCGCCGAAACGGTGGAACTGGTAGTCGCGCTGCGCCGCCAGGGAGTGTACTTCGAACAGCTCATCATTCCGGACGAAATCCACGGCTTCCTGCGCCACGCGTCCTGGCTCAAGGCCTATCGCGCGGAAGTGGATTTCTTTAAGCGGAAGCTGTAGGGACCCCTAGCGGGACGGATTGTGCCCGGCGTCGCGGGCGCTCCACTTGTCATAAGCATCCAAGGCCGCCTGGGGACGCGGCCCATACCAGTTATAGCCGCGGCGGCGTTCCGGAGAGGTTTCCTCGACGGCGTCGTGAATGCTCTTGTCGCGGTCGCCAAATATGGGACGGTCCGAGCCGATCCGGTAGAAGCGCGCCCAGAGCGGCGGCGCGTTGACGGCAGGCGCCAGGCGGCCTCCCTCGGGACCGCGTAAATAGGCTTCGCCGTGGATGGCAGTCTTGCGGAACCAGGCGATGGCGGCCTCGACCGCCGCCACCACGCGTGGGCCGGGGTTCGGCAACTCCATCAGAAAGATTGCCACGTCCGCGCTTTCGGCGCTCGATAGCGCCGCCGGTTCATAATTCCGGCCCGCGACCGGCGCCAGCGTGAGCGCGTCGTGCTGCTGCGCCCAAACCGCCCGCCCGCCGCTCTCCACGATTTGCGTCCTCAGGATGCACTCCACGCCACGCGCGACCGCGGCCGCCGCCTGTTTTCGAACGCCGGCCGGCACGAAGGCAAATATGCCCCGCCCGCCGGCGGCGCCATCGAGCAACCGCAGCGTCTCGACCACCGCGCCGTCGTTGAATGTGATGGCGTCGTGGTAGCCGCCTTCGAGCGGCCAAACCTGCGGCCAGCCGCCGTTGGGAAACTGCGCCGCCAGAAGATAATCGACGCCGCGCAGAAATGCCGCGCGATAAGGGGCGGCGCCGGCGGGATCGAGCGCCGCCACAACCCGAGCCAGAAACTGCAGTTCGGTGTTGGTGGCGTCGTTATCGAGCGTGCCGACGTAATTCCACTTGGGGTCTTGCGGGGTATCGAAATCGCCGGGAGCGAGATAACGGGAGAGATTGTCGCCGGCGAAGTGCTCCCCTTGGCGGCGCGGGTGGGCAGTCAGGTTAAGATTCTTGCTCCAGCCGCCGGCGAGGGTCTGGAAGGAAACCACAATGTCGGCGACGCGCCGGGCTTCCGCGCCCGCGTACCATTCGGGCGCGCGGTCGAGAGGCATGCCACGAGCCGAGAACCCGCTGGGAGGCGTGAGCGGCCCGGTCAGGCCGGCGGCCTTGACTTCCGCTTCCAGCGCGGCCCGGTCCGCCCGCCGTTGCCGCGCCGACCGGTCGAGATAGGATTTCCACGCGGACCGCTCCTTCGCCGTCAAGCCTGCGATGCGCTCCACGGTGAGAGACTCGGCCGCGACGCTGGTGCCGATGATCGCCGCGGGAAGCGCCGGCGACGGCACAAGAGCCAGACACGCAGCCAGAACGACGATCCGAGGCATGGGTTCATTGTAAGCGACGATCCGTGGAGTAGACCCCCGGCCGGCGTCGCGCGGGGTGCGCGACACAGGAATGGCGAATCGAACAGAGCAGCCAGCGAAAAGCAAGCCGTGAAAACGAGTGCGCGGGTAGAGCGAGACCGCATTAAAAACTGTCCTACGAAACCGGTGGGGCATGCTTCAGCTTGCCCATAAGCCCGCAGGGCGATAGACAGTAGCCCATGGCGCAAGCCATCGGGACCGCCCGGAACCTGCCTTTCGCGCACATTGCCCTGGAGTTAGATTAAACAACATGCGGCCCGCGCGGATGTCACGCTCTCTGTGCCTAGCGTCCATGTTCCTGGGCGCCGCCTCGGGTCAGGTTCAAATCCAGCCGCTGCTGGAAGAACTCGCCGACCAGACAAGCGATCCGAGCCTCTGGCCAGACGGCAAGACAATCGCATTCGCCTGGTGTAAACCAAATTACTCGTGCGGCATCTATACGCGTCCGTTCACGGGTGGCGCGGTCCAATTATTCGCCCGCGAGTTGGGTTTCAAGGGTTTCGCGAACAGTCCGCGCTGGTCGCCCGATGGCCGGACCATCGCGTTCACGCGGTTCTACTCACATTATGACGTTCACCTGGTTTTACGCAGCGCTGCGGGCGGAGCCGAGCTCGACCTGGGTGGCGTCTGCGAGGGCCAGCCAACGTGGGGCCCGGATAGCCGCTTTGCTATAGCGAGCCGGCGAGACCAGACCTTGGAGTGTCGTCCGACGCTATATTCTGCCCTGTCAGGACAGGTGATCCGCCAACTGGCTCAAAATGGCTCGTGCCCCTCCCTTTCTCCCGACGGGCGCAGCCTGGCTTATGCCGACGGCGAAGAGTTGACGGTCTTGCGCTTCACTGCCGACTATCCAGGAAGCCGGTTTCCATCCCATCCGCATCGTGGAGCAGGCTACCGGCAACAACGCCCGCATTCTGGGCCAGGAGGAGCGTCTGGGCCGGGTGCGCGCCGGATGGATGGCGGACCTGATCGTGGTGAACGGCAACCCGCTCGAAAACCTCAAGGTGCTCTATCCGACCGGCGTGGAAGAAATGCGCGGCGGCCAGGCGATTCATACCGGTGGAGTGGAATGGACTATCAAAGACGGTTTCGCCTATCATGCTCCGGAGCTACTGGCACAGGTGAAGGAGATGGTGGCCAAAGGGCGCCAGGCAGGCGCAACGAAATAGCTCGCCGTTTTCCACAGCGGGACGGCGACTGCAGGCTTTTACCCCACCAGTTACCTCACCGAATTCCGCGATGGCGCGATTGCCCGCAAACTCGCCGATGAAATCTGCCACGCCATGACCCGGCCCTGAAGATCATTGAGGTCTGCCGCGGCCAAACGCCTTCCATTATTCGTCATGGCATCGATCAGGCGTCGCACTTCTTCAGCCGTTCCCCGATGGGTTTGGCCAGCCCCCGCGGGCCGTCGATCAAGCTGGTTCGCGTTTCCACCAGCTAGCCGGCGAAATCGGCGCGAAACATGCGCCAACTGGCCACGTACAGCAGAACCGGGCCGAGGCAATATACCAGCCCGGTGAGCGCGTGGAACGCCATTGGAATGGAAATCCGCAATATCCGGGCCATCACCGCCGTAGCCGCGGGAATCAAAGGCGCGTAGGCATATTGGACCGGCGCACCGCCGCCCCAATACGGCCACCAGCGCGGCGGCAGCCAGTCCAAACCGATAATGCGCGCCATCGCCATCCAGGCACCGTGCATCGACTGCCAGTGCCCGGTCGACTCAGTAAGGAAAGCCTCCTGACAGATGTAGGCGTTGAGCCCTGCCACCAGGACGAGGTAGAGCCAGGGGCGCAGGTGTTCGGTTCTGTCCGCCATCAACAGTTCAGTGTACTGCGAGGCCTGAGCAATGTTCCGATGGTCTTCGCGCCCACGTGAGGGCTGGGCTCTTTGTGCGCCCGGCGGTTTGGATGCGCGATTGAAAAAACAAAATTGCCACATGGGTAAACATATTCATTTCTGTTGGTTAGCATCGGTTTTTGGCCTCGTTCGCCGGAGGTGCGGTTTTGTGCATTTTGTGCATTTTGCGCGTTTTTTATGGTGAAGTCTGCCCGCCGCCATCCGCCGCCTCGCGGCAACGCTGCCCACCAATCCGGGTCGGCGGATGCACAAGGACAGGCCCGCTCTCCAGGATGTGGCGCCAGCCGCAGTGGCGTCTATAAAGCCATTCATATCTGTCGATTAGGCCAAACCGGGCCCGAAACGCCCTGACTTTGGGTTGTGCATTTCTGTGCATTTACACCTGTTTTCGGTCGGAGCGCGGCAAAGTGTCGGCTTGAGTGCGAAAAACGATCGGCACGGGTGCGCGCGACAGACGTTTGGCTCCCGCCACCATGATAGAACGGCAGGAAGGGGCTGTTTTTGGCTGTAGGATTCGGCCAGCAGCGCTAGGATCGCCTGGGCCTTGCTCCCGCCGGTTGCTCCATCATCGGGGACATCGCAAACACGTGACACGACGCCATATTATCCGTTACGCTGAACGGAGAACCGGCCCGAAAGGAAAATCCTATGGCTATGCAACTGACGCCTGAACAAGAACAGCGTATTCAGGCGATCGTGAACGCCGGCGCTTATCCTTCGGCCGAAGAAGCCCTCGATGCCGCCGTCGCCGCCGTTGAGATTGCCTCGGCGCCGGGTTTTGAGGGGCCGCGGGAAGAGTTGGAAGAACTGCTTTTGGAAGGTCTCAATTCCGGCGAAGCCGTTGAGGCCGACGAAGACTACTGGAGTAGCCTGCGCGCGGAAACCGACGCGATGGCGAAAGATCACCTCGCGCGGAAGCCTGCCCGGTGAGAATTGAAGTCCTGCCTCGCGCCGGGGATGACATCGGTCGGAAAACTGATTGACGGGCGGGATGGGTTGGCATAGGACAAACGCAGTTTTCCTATGCCGCAGAAGCCATGATGATCAGCGACAGCGGCTCCTGATAGCGGTCGGCGTGGGGTGGGTTCTTTTCACAAATCCCGAAACAGTGCCCGGAAACCTTCCTGCTCAAAATGCCGGTCGTTGGTGAGAACCTCGGTCAGCCCTTCCTTGCGCATCGTCTGCATCGAAATGCAATCCGTCAGGCTATAGCCTTTGTCCGGGCGTGATCGGTAAAGGTCAAACCCGGCGACAAAGGAATCGTGGCTCTGTGGAATGACACGCACGGTCGGATCATGCAGGATGGCCTCCACGTTGCTTGCTACTTCCCGACGCAGGTATTCACGGATTTCTCTTGGGCAATCCGTAGATGTAGTGGTCATGCTCGCTGGCGCCGTCGTTGGGCATGGCGGCCAGGATTTCTGGCGGCACCTTGCGCATGTTGTCGCGGATCACTTCGGAGATATGGCGTCGTCGCGGCCCGGCCACTTCAAGAGCATGTGCCAGCAGTTGGCGGGCATATTCCTCGGCGGAGACGCCTTGGGCCCGCGCCTTGGCCGCGAGCGCCGCCATCTGCTCATCTGGAAGGTCGATAGTTAAGGTCATGGCCAGCTCTCCACACGCTATCGTAACAGCGCCGATCTTACGCCGTTTCAGCCGTTTTGTCACGCGGTGCGGGAAAGGGCCGAAAAGCGGCTGACTTCGCCGTTCGCGGCTCGACTTGCAAAACATTTTCCTGTGTTTCCGTGCTAGGGTGTGATAAAGGGTTTTATCACACTCTCTGATAAGCGGGAAGGCCACATTTGTAGAATTCCCCTGGGGCGCATTGTCCGGGCGTCTCCGCCACGGCTATTTGCCGATGCAAAACGTGGAGAAGATGCGGTTCAGAATGTCGTCCGCCGTGGTGGCGCCGGTGATGGCGTCGATCGGTTGCAGAGCGGCGTAGAGGTCGAGCAGCACCATTTCATGCGGAATTCGAAGGTCCACCGCGCCGCGCGCCTTTGCCACGTAAACGCCGGACTCGAACAGCAAGTGCTCGTGGCGCAGGCTGGTGATGAAACCGGTCTCGGCCGAGGGCGCACCGGCCGGCAGCACCGCGTCGAGAATCGCCTGCCGCAGGCGCTCGATGCCTTCGCCGGTAAGCGCGGAAACGGCGATGGCTTCTTCCGTGCCCGAAGCCGCGGCTGCTCGCCCCAGGTCGCACTTATTGCCGGCCAGCAGCATGCGGCCCTGGCTGCGCGCGCGGCGGATGATCTCGCGGTCTTCCTTATCGAGCCGCCGTGAAATATCCACCACCACCAGGGTGAGATCGGCATCCGCCATGGCTTCGAAGCTGCGCTCGATGCCGAGCGATTCGATAGTTTCCTTCGGCTCGCGAATGCCGGCGGTATCGACCAGCTTTACCGGAAAGCCGCCGATCGAGGCAGTCTCGGAAATCGCGTCGCGCGTGGTTCCCGGAATGTCGGTGACAATGGCGCGGTCCTGCTCCAGCAGCCGGTTGAACAAACTGCTCTTGCCTACGTTAGGCCGGCCGACAATGGCCAGCGTCAGCCCCTGGTGCACCAGGTTGCCGTAAGCGAAGCTGGCCGCCAGCTTCACTACGCCGTCCTCGATCTGCTTCAGGCGGGCGGCGATCTCGTCCGCCGAGGCCACGCTGACGTCATCTTCGGCGAAATCGATCCCGGCCTCGAGCAGCGCGATCAGATCGAGCAGCTTTTCCTTGATCGGCGCCAGACGGCGCGACACCGAACCCGCCGCCTGCTGCGCCGCCACGCGCGCCTGATAGAGCGTGGTGGCTTCGATCAGGTCGCGCACGGCCTCGGCCTGGGGAAGATCGATGCGGCCATTCAGAAACGCGCGCAGGGTGAACTCGCCGGGTTCGGCCAGCCGCGCGCCGGCGCCGAGCGCGCGCGCCACGGCGTGCCGCAGAACGACCGGCGCGCCATGGCACGCGATTTCCACCACGTCTTCGGCGGTATACGAGCGCGGCGCTTCGAAAAAAGTCGCCACCGCCCGATCCACCGCGTGGCCGGAATCGTCGGTCAATTCCGCCATGCGCGCGTGCCAGGATCGCCAGCCGCCGCCGGCGTCGAATCGCAGAATGCTCTCGGCCACCAGGCGCGCATTGCGGCCGGAGAGACGCACCACGCCCAGCCCGCCGCGCCCCGGCGGAGTGGAAATGGCGACGATGGTGTCCCCGGTTGGCATTGGGCTAAGGTGTGACGTGCGGCAGACTCTCCGGCCGCCGTGTCGAGACTCCGAACTCCCGACGTCGTGGAATTTGGGTTAAGCCAGAGGTCTTCGATTCGGGGGTGGGACGGACCATCGTTTTTCGTGGTCTGTCAGGCCCGCGCGAAGGCACACCAGCCTGACAGACGACAAAAAACGATCGTCTGTCCCACCCGGGCACACCAGCCTGACAGACGACAAAAAACGATCGTCTGTCCCACCCGGGCGCGTATTGATTTTCGGGGAAAAGGGCGGGACGGGGGCGTCCCGCGCGGACCAGGGGGTCCGCCCTACGAACGTCGCTAACCATGCCGGATCACCAGCACGTCGCCGTCCTTCACGATGTACTCCTTGCCTTCCAGGCGCAGCAGCCCTTTTTCGCGCAGAGCCGGGTATCCCCCCAAATCCACCAGCGCTTTCCAGTTCACCACCTCGGCGCGGATGAATTTTTTTTCGAAATCGGAGTGAATGGCGCCGGCCGCTTTCACCGCGTTGCTGTTCATGGGGATGGTCCAGGCGCGGCATTCGTCCTCGCCGGCGGTAAGAAAGCTCATCAGCCCCAGCAGCGAATAGGTGACCGTAATCAGCCGTTCCAGCCCGGATTCCTTCAATCCATAGCTGGCCAGGTAATCGGCCTGGTCTTGGCGCGGCAGTTGCGCCAGCTCGGCCTCGATCTTGCCGCACACCGCGGTCACGGCCGTATTGCGCCGCCCCGCCAGGGGGCCCTCGCGATACTCCCGCTCCCGTTGGTGCAGCTTCAGCGCTTCCTCTTCGCCCAGGTTCAACACGTAGAGCACCGGCTTCTGCGAGAGAAACTGGAAGCCGCGAATGCGCTTTTCGTCTTCCGCGTCCAATTCCAGATTGCGCAGCGGCTGGTTGTCTTCCAGCGCCTTTTTGCACCGCTCCAGCAATTCGAATTCGCGGTCGAGCTCGGCGTTCTTGATCTTCTTGCGGTCTTTATCCAACCGCTCCAGGCGCTTTTCCACCACCACCAGGTCGCTCAATATCAACTCGGTCTCCAGGTCTTCCAGGTCGCGTACCGGGTCGATCGAGCCCTTTTCGTGAGGGATGGTTTCGTCTTCGAACAAGCGCAGCACCTGCGCGAAGGCATCGGCCACGCGCAGACTCGCCATGTAGGAGGGGTCGCGAAGGCTTTCCTTCGAAACCGGCGGCATATCCACGTATTCCACCGTGGCGTGCGTCACCTTGGGCGGCGAGAACAACCGCCCCAGCGCTTCCAGGCGCGCGTCCGGCACCTTGGCCACGCCGGTGCGCGCGGCGGTCGCGCCCATCCGCATTTCCTGCTGCACGCCGGTCAGAATCGTGAATAAACAGGTCTTGCCCGTCATAGGCAGGCCGATAATGGCAGTCTTCATAGTTGGGGAAACTCTACAGGGGCACGGGCACCTGGCTCAGGACTTCTTCCATGATGCGCTCGCCGGCATCGCCCCGCCGCGGCCCCAGGACGTTGCGGGTATCCACCACCAGGCGATGCGCGAACACCGGCACGGCGAGCCGCTTGACGTCGTCCGGAATGGCGTAATCGCGGCCCTCGGCCAGGGCCATCGCCTGCGCCGCCCGGTACAGCGCCTGCGAGCCGCGCGGACTCACGCCCAACGCCAGCGATTCGTGACGCCGGGTCTGCTCCACGACCGCCAGTAAATAGTCCACCACCGCATCGTCCACCATCACCCGCGTGGCGGCGTCCTGCAGGTGCAGAACATCGGAGGGATCGAGCGGCGCGGGAGATTCCGCCGGCGCCGGCTGGCTGGGAGCACGCACGATTTCCCGCTCGCTGGCGGCATCCGGATACCCCATCCGCAGGCGCATCAGGAAGCGGTCGAGCTGCGATTCCGGCAGCGGGTACGTGCCGTGGTGCTCCACCGGATTTTGGGTGGCGATCACCATGAACGGCCGTGGCAGCGTGTGCGAATGCCCATCCACCGTCACCTGGCTCTCATTCATGGCTTCGAGCAGCGCCGACTGGGTCTTGGGCGTGGTGCGATTGATCTCGTCGGCCAGCAGAAAATTGGCGAAAATGGGCCCCGGTTTGAATTCGAAAACTTCCGTTTGCCGGTTGTAAATGGTCACACCGACCACGTCGCTGGGCAGCATATCCGCGGTGAATTGGATGCGATGAAACGTGCACGCCGCGGCCCGCGCCAGCGCCTGCCCCAGCGTGGTCTTACCCACTCCCGGAACGTCTTCAATCAGCAGATGCCCCCGCGCCAGCAGGCACACCACCGACAATCGAATGGTTTCGCGCTTCCCGCGAATCACGACGCCGAGCGCCGTCTCGAGTTCGCTCAGCTTGGCAAGTATCTGCTGCGAGAATCCAGCCGGCGGGGCAAGCATTGATTCCCGCTGGTTCATGCAAATTTCATGATACTAAAGAACGCGATTCGAATTCTGCGAGCTGCCGGGCCGGGTAATCATAAGCCGGCTCGAAGCTGGCCCGGCGTTCGGTCTTTTCCCTAAGGCTGGAGCGTCAGGGTGGCTTTTCCAGCCGGACCGGCGTAAATCAGCTCCATCGAATCGATGCGGTCGACCTTGCCTCGGTACTGGAAGAAAATCAGCCCTGCCTGGGGAAGGGGGCGGTCGCCTTCCGGAAGCGCGACCCTTTGCACGCGCTGCGCCCATCCGCGTTGTATTTCTATCGGGATCTTGACCGGCGGGGGCGGCGTCTTGCTATCGCTCTGCTCACTAGATCCGCCGCCGCTATTCAGGACGGTTTTCTGCTTCGGTTGGACCGGTTCAGGCGGCGCCCACTCGGGATCTTTGACCGAGGCGATCACCAGCCCGAAAGGCTGGCTGGGCAAGGGCTTCTTCCCGTTGATGCGGAGCGAGAAATCCGTGGAGGATATCGTTATCCGCGCGCCAGGCGGCCCGAAAAACCCGGTTTCGATCGCCACGTAGTCTTCCGTGGCAAGGGGCCCCTGCAGCGTGGGGACCGAGCGCCCGGTGAATTCGGCCGCGATCGTCACCGCGCCTGCTTGCGCATGGGCCTGGTATTCGCCCGGACTGGGCCTGGGCGGCATGCCCTTCGCCTCGATTTGCGCGTCCTTGCCCGGGGAGTTTTGCCCTTGGGCGCACAGGCATAGAGCGCCGGTCAGGGCGCCGATTTTCAAAGCAGCGGAAAGTCGCATTCCAGCTAAGAAGCTAACATACTGGTGGTCTGCTTGGCGAAGCCAATCGAAAGGGTCATCTTCCTTACCCGCCGGGACGCGCGCGCATCGAAGCCTACCTTATTCCTCTTTCTTGCCACTGTCTTTGAAGTTGATGGCGAAGTAAGGATAGTTATACGTCGGACCCTTTTCGGTCGCGGTGAGGAAGCCACCCGGGAAAATGTGTCCCAAACCGAACCCGAAGTTCACGTGCCGGTTCAGCTCGAACCACGTATAAGCGTCGATTTCCTGGCCGATATGGGTGCCCGACTTCCCCGTCGCGTCGCGCACGATCGATCCGCCCGAGCTGTTGTAGAGCGAGTCGGTGGCGCTGGCCAGCCAGAAATCGAGGTACTGCGTGGTGACCGTCCAGCGCCGCCGCGGTTCCACCGTGAATCCCGCTCTTTCCGCCACGATATTCTGCCAGCCAAATTGATCGGTGACCCCGAAACGGTCGTGTGCCGTGGGATACATCGTGTCGAACGCTCCATGCACACCGTCGTTCGGATTCTTGTCTCCCGACGCATAATCGTGTTGCCCGAAAATGCGCGGGTGGAAGGGAACGCCGTCGAACCGGTAACCCGCTCCGAACGTCTGCGCCCAGGCGCGAATACTATTCGGGCCGTCCGCGCCGCGTTCGACGACTGCTTGGTAGGAATAGTCCAGCGAGCGGGCCACCAACTCCTTGAAGCGAAAACCGTAAGCCTGTTCGTCCTGTCTCGCGGTCTTCACTTTGGCGGTGGTTTCAATCGCCACGCTCGGCTGTACCCGCCAAAGCACGAACGGCTCCAGCGTGGAATGAGGCAGCAGACGATCGACGGCGCCGTACATTCCGTAAATGTTGTTGCCTTCCTGGTGATGGCTGATGCCGGAAATCTGGGGAACTACCACCGATGCCGCAAAGATTCCCAACCGGTAACGGTCGTGCTGGAGATTGGTGACCACCGCATCGTACGACCGGCCCTGGTTGCGCCACTCCGAATTGGCAATGATCGTATTGTTGTAGTTGATTAACTGACGGCCCACCCGGACGCTGATCCAGCTCTTCTCGGGCTTGCCGAACTCGGCATACGCCAGTTTCAGATCCCACCGGACTTCGTTCGGCGGGCCGTAAGGCGGTTTCTGCAGAAACGGGCGCGCGTCCTGAACCTGCGACACAACCTTGAACCAGCTCGTGAACTGCAGGTTCATCTGCAAGCGAAACCGGTTCAGCAGATAGGAATCGTTGTTATTCAGCTTGAAGCTGCCATTCCGGTAGCCCTCGTAGCGGAATCGTTCCTCCACCCCAAAGCTGATCCAGGCAGGAAGCTGTTCGTTCAGCACGGTCGCCGGAGCGAAATCGGAGAATAAGTACGGCGACTGGGATGCGAACGTCCGGTAGGCGTCTCCATTGAGGAAACTCAGGGGGTTGGATGCGGGCCCCGTAATGAACGCGCCATTGTATGCGCTGGGACCGTTTCTTGTGGTCACATCGTCCTGCGCGAGGGCGGGAAGAGCGGCGACAAGAAGCGCGGCGGAAAAAACCGCGATCCCTTTGGGAAAACACGCGAAGCGGGCAGTGTCCAATGTGGCCTCCATGACGCTTACCGGCACGGAGAGGAAAGGCCAAGGCACTAATCTAACCTTTGGCTGAAGCATTTGCAATCCGCAGGTGCGACAAGAACCCGCAAAGGCGTACACTGGTACCCATGCTGCGTCGCGGTTTCACCGTCCTTTTCCTGGGGTTTTCACCGTTTATGCTGGCGCAGCAAAAGAGTACCTCTATGACCTACCACGCGCGGGGCACGTTCACTGTCAATGTTCAGCCGCTCACGCCGGCGCCGGCCGAAGGGCTTTCCCGTTTTTCTATCGACAAGCAGATCCACGGCGATCTGGAGGCG
Organism: Bryobacteraceae bacterium; assembly: GCA_049511335.1. Taxonomy (GTDB): domain Bacteria; phylum Acidobacteriota; class Terriglobia; order Bryobacterales; family Bryobacteraceae; genus JBEKYD01. The sequence goes on from JBEKYD010000002.1 coordinate 77,306, forward strand.
ACAAGCAAGGGCGAAATGTTCTCCGGCGGAGATCCCAAGCAAGGCGTTGCCGGATACGTTGCGATCGAGGTCGTGACCGGCACACTCAAGGGCAAGAACGGCAGTTTCGCCTTGCAGCATACGGCCACCATGGATCGGACCGGGCGCAAAATGAGTGTCATCGTCGTTCCCGGATCCGGAACGGGCGAACTAAAGGGAATCTCCGGAACATTCGATATCCAGATCGCCAATGGGCAGCATTCCTACGATCTGGAATACACGCTGCCTAAATAGAATCTCGCTGCCGCCCGTATACTTCGAAAATGGCAAAATTGAGTGCCGGAATCCTCCTGTTCAAGCACGGAGCCGGCGGCTTTGAGGTTTTTCTCGTGCACCCTGGCGGGCCTTTTTGGGCCAAGAAAGATTTGGGCGCGTGGTCTCTGCCCAAAGGGGAATATGCCCGGCAAGAGGACCCGTTGAACGCCGCGCTTCGCGAGTTCGAAGAGGAAACGAGTTTCCGATTGGAGCCCGGCAACCTGCTTCCACTCGGCGAATTGAAGCAACCCAGCGGCAAGATTGTGACTGCATGGGCGCTGGAGAAGGATGTAGACGCGGCGCTCGTGAAGAGCAACCTGTTTGCAATGGAGTGGCCGCCGAAATCGGGCCAGCGCCAAGAATTTCCGGAAGTGGACCGGGCGGGCTGGTTCCCCTTGGCCGAGGCCCGTCAGAAATTGCTCAAGGGCCAGGTCGCCTTTCTGGATCGGCTGATGGAAATGCTCCGGACGCGGTCGAAGTGATTACGAGCTTCCAATCAGAATCCCCGTGACAAACACCAGCGCGCCGCCCAGGCCCACTTGCAGCGCAGCCGATAACGGCGGCGTTTCCATGTAGCGGTGCCGGATCCAGGAGATCGTAGCCAGTTCGGCGACCACCACCGCGATGGCTGCGGTCATGGCGGAGTTGAAATCGGAAATCAGGAACGGCAGCGTGTGGCCGATGCCGCCGAGTGCCGTCATCAGGCCGCAAATCACGCCTCGGACCCAGGGATGGCCGCGCCCGGTCAGGCTGCCATCGTCAGAAAGCGCCTCCGCAAATCCCATGCTGATCCCCGCGCCCAACGAAGCCGCCAAGCCTACCAGAAAAGCGTCCTCCGGGCGGCGGGTTGCATAAGCGGCCGCGAACACCGGCGCCAGCGTGGAGACCGAGCCATCCATCAACCCGGCCAGACCCGGTTGCACGATCTGCAATAGGAAAAGCCGGCGGCTGGCCTCGGCTTCCTGCTTCTTCACGTCCGGACCGACCATGGCTTCTTCCAGCGCTTCGGCGCGGTTTTCGTGATAGCGTTCCTCCTGCGCCAGGTCGTCCAGCAATTGGCGGACGCGGGCGTCGTTGGTGCGCGCCGCGGCGCGTTCGTAGAAGCGGCGGGTTTCGACTTCCATGGCGGCGGCCGAATTGCGAACCGCGTCGAGCCCCAACGGCCTCACCAGCCAGACCGGCCGGCGGTTGACGAAGCCGCGCACGTCCTGGCGGCGGATCAAGGGAATATGATCGCCGAACTTTTCGCGCGAAAGCTCGATCAGCCGGCGCCGGTGGCCGGACTCTTCCTCCTTCATCCCGTCGAAGACCTCCGCGGACGCCGGAAAATCCTGGCGCAGCCCTTCGGCGAAATCGGCGTAGATCCGCTCATCTTCTTCCTCGAGCGAAATCGCCAGAGCGAGGACCTCTTTTTCAGTCAAACTGTCGAAGCTTCGCATAAACTGATTCTGACAGGTTACCGCAAGGCGGCACCGGTGGAATGAGCGGCGGCGTGCGCAAACAGATTCGAATTCGCGGCACCGTACAGGGGGTCGGTTTCCGGCCGTTTGTACTGAACCTGGCGCGCAAACTCGACATCTCCGGTTTCGTGCGAAACACCGAAGCTGGCGTCGAAATCGAAGCCGAAGGCCGCGAATTGCCCGCTTTCCTGGTGCGGCTTCGCACCGAATGTCCGCCGCTGGCGCGAATTGCCGAAATCGACGTGGCGGACCTGCCGCCAGCGGGCGCTGCCGGTTTCGAGATTCGCCAGAGCGCGGCACCGGTGGGAGATTTTGCCCTGGTCCCGCCCGACATCGCCACCTGTGACGACTGCCTGCGGGATCTTAGCGATCCGGCCAACCGCCGTTATCTGTATCCCTTTACCAACTGCACGAATTGCGGCCCGCGCTACACCATCATTCAAGACGTCCCGTACGACCGTGCCGCCACCACCATGTCCGGCTTCCGCATGTGCGTTGCCTGCGAAGCCGAGTATCACGATCCCAGCGACCGCCGTTTCCACGCCCAGCCCAATGCCTGCCCGGAGTGCGGCCCGCGGATTTCGGCGGCGATCGGGGAAGTGCGCGGCTGGCTGTCCGAAGGGCGCATCGTGGCCATCAAGGGATTGGGCGGGTATCATTTGGCCTGCGATGCCGGTAACGACGGCGCGGTGCGGCTGTTGCGCCAACGCAAGCGGCGCGGCAACAAGCCTTTCGCTTTGATGGTGCGCAGCTTGGAGGCCGCCTCCGCGCTCTGCTTCGTGGACGGCGAAGCCGCCCGCGAGGTGACCGGCCCGCGCCGGCCCATCGTGCTGCTGCGCCGCCGCCCGGATGCGATGGTTTCGCCAGCGGTCGCGCCCGGCGTCCCCGATCTTGGAGTGATGCTGCCCTATACGCCGCTGCACCACCTGCTTTTCGCGGGCGGTGAATTCCGCGCGCTGGTCATGACCAGCGGGAACCTGAGCGAAGAACCCATCGTGAGCCGGGAAGAGGAACTGCCGCGGCTCGAACACCTGGCCGACCGGTTTCTCACTCACAACCGCCCCATCCGCACCGCCGTGGACGATTCGGTGGTGCGTTTGTTCCGTGGCCAGCCGGTGGTGCTGCGGCGTTCCCGCGGATTTGCCCCCGCGCCCATCGATCTTGGCCGGCCGCTGCCGCCGCTCGTGGCCGCCGGCGGCGAGCTCAAAAACGCCTTCTGCCTCACCACCGGCCACTACGGCATCCTGAGCCAGCACATCGGCGACCTGGAAAACTACGAAACCCTGGTCTTCTTCCGCCAGACGCTCGACCACATGCAGCGCTTCTTCCGCGTGAATCCATGCGCCGTGGCGCACGATCTTCATCCCGGCTATCTCAGCACCCGCGCCGCCCTGGAAATGAACCTGCCTATGATCGGCGTGCAGCACCATCATGCCCATGCCGCCAGTTGCATGGCCGAGCATCGCCTCCAAGGCAAGGCGATCGGCGTGGCCTTCGATGGAACCGGCTACGGCGCCGATGGCGCCATTTGGGGCGGCGAAGTGCTGGTCTGCGATTACGCCGGTTTCGAACGCCGCTATCATTTGCGCTACATCCCGCTGGCAGGCGGCGATTCGGCTGTGCGCGAACCCTGGCGCGCCGCGTTAGCTTACCTGCGCGACGCCGGCCTCAGCCCCGCGGAAGCTCCGGCACTGGCGGCCGTGGACGAGCGCCGCATGCGGGTGGTCTCGACGATGATCGAACGCCGCTTCCAGACCGTGGATACCTCGTCCTGCGGCCGCGTCTTCGACGCCGTCTCCGCCCTCCTGGGCGTATGCCTGGAGAGCCGCTACGAAGCCGAAGCCGCCATGGAACTGGAAGCGGCAGCCAATGACGATAATGCCGTATTCCCCTTCGATCTGGCCGCCGGAGAAATCGATCTCCGCGAAACCATCCGTGCGCTAATCGGTGGCATCCGCCGCGGCGACAGTGTAACCAGTCTCTCCGCGCGTTTCCACAATACGCTGGCGCGGGCCATCGTCGCCGCCTGCGAAGATGTCCGCCGGAGCGACGGATTAAGCCGCGTGTGCCTGAGCGGCGGCAGCTTCCAAAATATGCGTCTGCTGGAAGCCACCGTATCGGGGCTCGAAGCAGCCGGCTTCGAGGTCTACTGGCAATCCGAAGTCCCGCCCAACGACGGCGGTCTGTCGTTGGGACAGGCGGTTATCGCCTGCGCCAAGGTGGCGGGATGGTGACGCCGCTCTCCGCGTGTTTCCGCCCTCCGTCAACTCAAGAAGCGCCGTCAGGAGGTCAAGAGGTCTTGACTCGCCTGTAAACACATGATATCCTTCAACTTGAAGACCGACCCGTGCCCTAAGGTCGGTGTAGGTCTTCCCTCAAGCCCCCTTGAAAAAGGGGGCTTTCCTCTTTACGGCCACACCACAATCCCCGGCGTGCCCCCAGAATATTGGTTGACCGCTCCCATTCTTGCGCTGCCCAGTTGGTCCCACATGCCCTGCGGAACAATATTGATGGGCCGCTCAGGTGGCGGATAATAGCTCCTGAAAGCCGCGTAGGCGTCCAGGTCCGCCAATTGAAGAAAGTACGATTCGTGCGATTTTCGGCTCACCGGGTCGTCCAGCAGGAGGCGCGCCGGGCGCTTTAAGCTTCCCGTTCCGAACGCGCTGCCCGCTGATCCGGCACGTCGCGCCTTCCTGGTGAGAGTGCGCGCTATACCGCCTTCCCCTTCGTCATGGAAGACCACAACATGAGTCTTCTCCTTAGTCGTGAACCGCTCCAATCGCTGAATCAGATATTCCCATGCGACGTGCCTAGGGTTCAACGTGAGCCCTCGCGCTTCCATCACATTTTTCCTGATCATGATCGCGAAACACTTCAAACCGAGCTTTGCCTGCAGTCGCATATGACCCCTATAGACGGCAAAACGCGCTCCTTCGCTGAGGTGCAGGGGTCGGAGTGGACCACCGTTCCGGAGCAAATAGTTCGCCTTGAGCTCTGCGCGGACCGGAATCTTGAAGCGATCGCGTAGATACCGACGATAGTCAATCATGTCGTCAAAGACATCCGGCCATCGCTCGGCCTCGATCAGGACACATCCCAATGTGAATGTCATCGAACCGCCAGATGTGACTAAGCCGTCGGATCCAGACTCGTCTATATAGGCCAAGTGCATCGGTGTCTTAGCGTACCCCAGAGGGGAGCAACCTCAAACCAATCCAAATGTAGCCGGCGGATTTTTTCTGTGGACGCCGAATCGTTCAAAACACGGCTGGTTTCGCGCCGGCATCCACGGCGATGCACAGGCTTTCCACAAGGCCGATCAAAAAACAGGAACTCTTCTCTATGCTTTATCAAATTCCGCTCACGATTCTCCGCTATATCACCGCGCCATTTGCGGCGCAACCGCCGCTTGCAATTGCTTCACAGCCTCCTTGGATTTCTCCAGCAGGAACGCGTGTTCGGCGCAAGCGCCCACGAAGCGCATACCGCGCTCGGCCCAGAAGCGGGCCATGGCGACACTGCGGGTCTGGATGCCGGGGATCACGTTGTGGCTGCGGCATTGCTCGATCAGGCGATCGACGGCGGAAACCAGTTTGGGATTGTCGAATTCGCCCGGAATGCCAAGCGAGATGGAAAGGTCGGCCGGGCCGACCATGACGATGTCCAGACCGGGAACGCTCAGCAGCTCGTCGGCGCGCGCCAGCGCGGTGGTGGTTTCGAACTGCACTACGCCCAGCACGCAGCGGTTCGAATGTTCGATGATTTCGGGCATGGAGTTCGGCGCGTAATCCACCATGGTCGCGTTCACGCCGTAACCGCGCTTACCCATCGGCGGAAAACGCATCCAGCTTAGGGCTTCCGCCAGCAGGCGGGGGTCCTCCACGCGCGGCAGGATGATGCCATCCGCTCCCGCGTCCAGCAGCCGCGCCACCAGCGAATAGAGCAATTCGCATACGCGCACGATGGGCGTGATCCCGCACGAGTGCGACGCCTTGATCATGTCGGCTACGGTTTCGAGATCGAAGTGCCCGTGCTCCATGTCGATGAAGACGTAGTCGAAGCCGGCGGCGGCGAAGGTGCGGGCAATCTCCGGCGACCGGTACACTTGCAAGCCGCTTCCGAAAACGGTGCCGCCCTGGGCGAGTTTCTCGCGGGTATGATTCACGCGCATGGGAATTGCGCTCCTTTCAAAAACGCTTATGCTAGCAGGTGGCGCTGGCTTTTTTGCAGGTTGCGGAAAGACAGGCCAAAGGCCTATTCCACACCGACTCCATGGCGGCGCAGCATTTCGGCGGCACTGGGATCGCCATGAGCCTCAGCGGCCAGGGCGTGGCGCCATGCCGCGGGGTAATCGCCGCGCACGGCGTAGATTTCGGCCAGAGCAGCGTGCGCGGGCGCGAATTGGGCGTCCATCCGCACCGCTTCGAGCAGCAGGCCGAGCCCTTCCTCCTGACGGCCTTCCATCCGGTAGAACTGCGCCAACTGAAAATAGGGGCGCGGATTGCCGGGCTCGCGCTCGATCCACGCCCGCTGCTCGGCCATCTGGCGCCGCGTTTCGCCGCTCAATGCGAACTCCACTACTTCCTTGCGCCAGAAACTCATTGCGGCGCGCCGATCAGCAAAATGTGCACGTCCGCCACGTTGGTGTTGGTGGGGCCGGTCATGACCAGGTCGCCCAGCGGCGCGAAATAGCGGTAGGAATCGTTGCGCTCCAGGTATGCTGGAGCCGCGGGGTTGCGGGCCAGCGTTTCGCCGTCAGCCACCGCGCCGGCGGCGTCCGTGGGGCCGTCGGTACCATCCGTGCCGGCGCTGAACACAACCACATTAGGGAGGCCCGCAATATCGATGGCGGCGGCCAGAACAAACTCCTGGTTGCGTCCGCCCAGGCCGTCACCCTTTAGCGTCACGGTGGTTTCTCCGCCGCTGACGATCGCCGCCGGCGGCGCTGCCGGACTGCCGTACTGCGCCACTTCGCGGGCGATGGCGGCGTGCATACGCGCCACCTCTCGGGTTTCGCCCTGGATCGTGGAGGCCAGCACCAGCGTGCGAAAGCCGAGACTTTGAGCGCAGGCCGCCGCGCGGTCGAGCGCCAGGCGATTGCCGCCCACGATAGTATTGCGCACCCGCTCGAACAGCGGGTCGCCGGGTTTGGGCGTTTCCGCGATTTCGCCGCGCGCGCCGCGCTCGAGCCGCAGCCGCACCGCCTCGGGAAGCCGCGGCCGCAGCGCGTAGCGATCGACAATAGCAGCGGCATCGGCGAACGTAGACTGGTCGGGCGCGGTGGGACCGGAGCCGATCACGCTCAAGTCGTCTCCAATTACATCGCTCAGCAGCAGCGCTTCCACCGTGGCAGGCGCTGCCATACGCGCCAGTTGCCCTCCCTTGATGCGCGACAGGTGTTTTCGTAAGGTGTTGATGTCGTGGATGTCCGCGCCGCAGGCCAGCAGCAGCCGGGTGACTTCCTGCTTTTCCGCGAGGCTGATTCCGTCCGCCGGTAGAGGCAACAGGGCCGAACCGCCGCCCGAGATCAGACACAGCACTAGATCGTCCGGGCCGGCGCTTTCCGCCAGGGCCGCAATCCGCTCGGACCCGGCCACACCGCGCTCATCGGGCAGCGGGTGCCTGGCTTCCCGCAGCTCGATGCGCTCGAGCTGAGCCACGTGCCCGTCCTTGACGTTCACCAGACCGGCCGTGATGCGGTCCCCCAGCACGCGTTCGGCGGCATGTGCCATGGATGCCCCGGCTTTGCCCGCGCCGAGCACGAAAATGCGCTGGAAGCGAGCGAAGTCGATGGTGCGGAGATGACGCTCGACCGCTTCTTCGGGATCGGCCGCGCGGAGCGCTTCATCGAAAATTTGCCGCGCCTGGCGGCGAAGGAGATCGTTCATGAGGCCGCGGTGAAGACTCCATTGTAGGCCCGGTGCGCCGCCTAATCGAACACCACCGTCTTGTTGCCATAGCAGAGAATACGCCGCTCCAGGTGCCACTTCACCGCCCGAGACAATACCGACTTCTCGATATCCCGGCCTTTTTCGATCAGGTCTTCCACTTGATCCCGATGCGAAATTCGCATCACATCCTGTTCGATGATCGGGCCGTCGTCGAGCGCCGCCGTGACGTAGTGGCTGGTGGCGCCGATCAGTTTCACCCCACGCTGGAATGCCGCGTGATAAGGCCGGGCGCCCATGAAGGCCGGCAAGAAAGAATGATGCACATTGATGATCCGCGCCGGATACTCTTCCACGAAATAGGGCGACAAAATCTGCATGTATCGCGCCAGAACGATCAAATCGATCCCTTCGGCCGACAGCAGCCGGCGCTGTTCCGCCTCGGCCTCTTGCCTGGTATCCTGGCTCACCGGAATATGCCGGAATTCGATACCGTAAAATCGCGCCAGGCGCTCTCCACCGGTGTGATTGCTGACGATCAGCGGAATTGCGCAGTCGAGCTCACCGGCCTGGTGCCGGTGGAGAATATCCGCCAGGCAGTGAAGGTGCTGAGACACGAAGACCGCTACCCGTGTCACCTCGGACATCACCTTGAGCTGCCACTGCATCTCCAGATCCGCGGCGGTCACCCGGAATTCCGCCTGGAATGCGCTCAGATCGAATCCATCCAGCGTCCACTCCACCCGCATAAAGAACAGCCCGGCTTCATGGTCTTGATGTTGATCGGCGTGCGTGATGTTGGCGCCAAATCGATACAAAAGGCCCGCGACGGCCGCGACCAGGCCTTTGCGGTCCGGGCAGTTGATCAGGAGAACAGCCGTATTGGTCATGGCTCACAGTTAGCTTACCGCCGCCCGCCCTACAAGTCCGGGCCCAGCAGATGCCGGTACTCTTCCGGATCCAGGCCGAAGCGCTCCATCTGGCGGGGCAAATCGGGGCGGAGGGTCTCGGGTGTCGCTGCGACCCAGGCGGCGATGACGGTCTCGACGCCCACCCGGTTCTTGCCGTCCTGTTCGGCCAGGGCTTCGGCCGCGCCGCGCAACTGCGCCTCGGTTTGATCGCGCATGGGACGGGGAGTCTGGGAAAGGATCTGGCTCAGTAAGTCTTGGGCAGCGTCGTTCCAGTTCATTTGGGAGTGAGCTCGGGGGCCTGAGTTCTAGCGCGTGACGAACTTGGCGATTTCGTCGACCACTTCCGGAGCCACGTGCCCGGGCTTCCGGTAATCCTCCTCCGTGCTTTTGCCCTGGCCCGCCACCATGAGGTGATCGAGGGCGGGGTAACTGTGGAGCGTGACGTTGCGCCGCTCGCCGAGGCCATCCTGCCACGCCTTGAAGTCCTCCGCGGGCACCTGAAAATCGCGTTCGCCGTAAAGCACCAGGATCGGCATGTTCAGCTTGGCGGCAACTTCCACCGGGTTATAGCCCTTCAAATCGAGCCAGTATTCGGCGGGCAAGCCCAGCAGGGAGGGTGCATCGGAATCGCCGGACTCCAGCTTCTTGACGCGCGCGACTTGCAGCTTGGCGGAATCGACCGCGGCTTGTAGCTTGGCGGAGTCGACCTTTTGCGACGTGAGGAGGGCGGCCAGGTCGTAGATCATGAGGTCCTCCAGCGGCCGCGTATTGGCGCCCATCATGATCAAGCCGGTCAGCTTGCCATCGTCGGTAGCGATCCGCGGCGCCAGGTATCCGCCCAGGTCGTGCCCCAGCAGGAACACGCGATGGGGGTCGACGCCGGGCTGCTGGCGAAGAAACGCGAGCGCCGTCACGGCATCGTCCACGGTTTCATCGCCGGCAGTGTACGGCTTGCCCAGCATCCGCTGAAAGTATTGCTTGGTGCGTTTTTCGTAGCGCATCGAGAGGATGCCGCGGGTGGCCAGGCCCTCCGCCAGGTCGCGCGCCGGCTTCACTGCGTACGAGGTGTCGTCTTTGTCCTTAGGGCCGAACCCTTGCACCAGCAGAACCGCTGGAAAGGGTCCGGGGCCGGAGGTAGGAACGGTCAGCAACCCCGGCAGCTTGTTTTCGCCTTCGCCGAAGGTCACCTCGCGCTCGCGGAAAGCTTGGGGATCGCTGTATGGCGGGCGCTGCCAACTGGTAGCGCCGGGCCGCATCAACGGCGCCGAAACCAGTCCCGTTTCCGCGTTCACGCCGAACTGAAAATTAATGTTCTGGGTGGTGAAGCTCACGGGAATGGTGACGACCGCGTTGACACCCATATCCTGCACGCTGGGGTCCGCGATCTTCTGCACTTCGCCCCAGGTCTTGATCTCCGCCACCATTTTGCCGAAGATTGCCTCTGTAGTTCCTGCCTTATATTGCGGCGAAAGCATGGCCGAGAACTCGGCATACTTGCCGGCCAGGAGCAGATCGAGGGCTTTGCGGGCCGTGGCGCCCGGAGCGGCCGCAGTCTGCGCCATCAACACCGAGGCAGCGACGAAACAAATCAAGCGCGAAATCATGACGACTCCATGGTAACGCGGCGTTTGCGGCGCGGGCCATCGAGGGACGGCAAGCCGCCTGTGTGGCGGACCCCCAGGTCTGCGGTCGACCTTCTCCGCCGCGAAGACCGACCCCGAGGCAGAGAGCAAGTCAGCACGTTGTGGGGCAGGATGGCATCCTGCCGCCGATTGGTAATCGGCGTTTCGCGGGCCGCCCAGAGACTGCCCACCTGACCCACATTCTCCGCCATCCGTAACTGTAATTCGCGAGCCTCAGTAATTACTCCGGGCGCCCCCGCCCGAGTGCCGCACCCGTTTCCCGCTATTCTAATAGCGTCTTCTGTCTTTTCCAGCATGAGTGAAGCGGCTCGCAGCTTCGACGTGGCGGTGATTGGCGCCGGCCCCGCCGGCTTGGCCGCGGCCTGCCGGGCGGCGCTTTCCGTGCCCCGCGGCGGTGTCTGTCTGGTGGACGACAATCCGCGCCCCGGCGGCCAAATCTGGCGCGCTTCGCTCGATCGTGTTTCCGATCCCGCCGTGCCGTGGGTCGCCACCGCCGCCAGGCTTGGCGTCGAAATGATTGCCGGCGCCCGCGTTTTCGCCGCGCCCGAGCCCGGACGTCTGGCGCTCGAAACCACCGCCGGCGAGTCGCTCGATTTGCATTATCGCAGCCTGGTTCTGGCCACCGGCGCGCGCGAGCGCTTCGTGCCCTTCCCCGGCTGGACTTTACCCAACGTGATGGGCGCCGGTGGGCTGCAGGCCCTGGCTAAATCCGGCCTCCCGGTGCGCGGGAAAAAGGTTGTGGTTGCCGGCAGCGGGCCGTTGTTGCTGGCGGTGGCGCGCTACCTCCGCCACGCCGGCGCGGATGTGCGTCTCATCGCCGAGCAGGCGCCCTTTCGGGTTGTGCTGGGCTTTGGCTTCAGTCTGTTCGACCATCCGCACAAACTGGCCGAAGCCTTGCGCTTTGGATTGTCTCTCGCCGGCGTGCGCTTTGTGACTTCCTGCTGGCCGCTCTCGGCCCAGGGCGATGGCCGCGTGGAATCGGTGACCCTCAGCCGTGGCGGCAACCCGTTCACCGAGCCATGCGATTACCTGGCCTGCGGCTTCGGTTTGGCGCCGAATACCGAACTGGCCGCCTTGCTCGGCTGCCGCCTGAGCCGGCCTGGACTGGGTGACGCCGTGGCTGTGGATGATTACCAGCAGACTTCGGTGGAAGGCGTCTACGCCGCCGGTGAAGTCACCGGCATCGGCGGCCTGGACGTGGCGCTGATCGAAGGCGAGATCGCCGGCCATGCCGCCGCCGGCCGGCGCGATCGTGCGGGCCGCCTGTTTGACTCGCGAAACCGCCAGCGGCGCTTCGCTGAATCTCTGGAGCGGGCCTTCGCGCTGCGCGAGGAGCTGAAACACCTTGCGGACGATGAGACCTTCGTTTGCCGCTGCGAAGACGTAGCCTTCGGCCGGATTCGTGCCTGCACCGGCTGGCGCGAAGCCAAGCTGCAGACCCGCTGCGGCATGGGCCCATGCCAGGCCCGCGTCTGCGGCCCCGCCGTCGAATTCCTGCTGGGATGGAAGCCCGATTCCGTCCGCCCGCCACTGTTCCCGGTTAGCGTGCGGAGCCTGAGCCAGGCAGGCAGCCATAACCAAGGTGGATAGCCGCCCAAATACCAAATGCGGAATGGCACGGAATCGCTTTCTGCCGCATAATGAAGCAACTGACAGGCCAGGAGGCCCCGGAGCAACCGTGGCGCGGGCGTCCACGCCTGCAGGGCCGAGATTCCTCTCGGCCTTCAAAAGTCGGCCCGAAAGCCCACTCTGCGAGCCAGGAGGCTTGCGCCACGGGGGGCTTAAGTTAGCGCTTTTTGGCCAGGAGGCCTGTCCCACTGACGATCCTGATTGCGGGTATATTGACCCTCCTCATTCGGACGTTCCGCAGTGACCTGAACTGGCTCGAGTTCGCTCTGCTTCTGCCGGCTGCCGTTTGGGCGGCATGGCGCCCGCGGCTTGGGGCCGCCTGGTGGCAGCCCGTCGAAACTCGCTTTCGGGCTTTGGCCAGGCGCCGAACCGCAAGCGTCGTGGCCGTCGCGGTGCTCGCCATGGGCTTGCGGCTCGCCATTTTGCCGCTCGAACCGGTTCCCCAACCGGGCATTACCGACGAGTTCAGTCACCTGCTGCTGGCCGATACGGTGGCCCACGGGCGCATGACCAACCCTACCCATCCCATGTGGCGCCATTTCGAGACCATTCACGTGATTGAGCGCCCTACTTACAGCTCGATGTATTTCCCCGGCCAAGGTCTGTTTCTGGCCCTCGGGGAAGCCGTGTCGCACTGCCCGTGGGCCGGAGTGTTGCTCAGCGTGGCCCTGCTCTGCGCCGCGATCTGTTGGGCGCTCCAGGGCTGGTTGCCGCCGGCATGGGCGCTGGCCGGAGGCTTACTTTGCGTGCTGCGGTTCGGCCTCTTCAGTTATTGGATCGACAGCTACTGGGGCGGCGCGGTGCCGGCGCTGGGCGGTGCACTAATTATAGGCGCCTGCCCGCGCATCCGTCGTTGCCCCGGCTTCCGCACCGCGTTGCCCGCTGCCGCCGGCCTGGCCCTTCTCGCCCTCTCGCGCCCCTTCGACGCCATGATGCTTTGTGTCCCTCTGGCCGGCGCGATCGCCGTCTGGGTAGCACAGGCTTTAGCCTGTGAAAAGACCGCGAACCAGGTGGCACAGCCTTTAGCCTGTGAAAACGCGAAGCCCTTCACCCCAACCCTCCTGCGCGCCACCGTACCCATTATCCTCATCGCTGGCCTCACCATCGGCTTCCTCTGCCTTTATCAGTCTCGCGTGACCGGCGATCCCCTCCGCCCCGCCTATGCCGTCAACCAGCAGACCTATGGGTGGCCGCTCACCCTTCCCTGGTTTCCGGCCCGCGCCATGACCCTTCCCAATCGCCAGATGAGCGACTACTATTCCTGGGAACAGAACGAACGCCAAGCCGTCCTTCACCCGTTCCGCTATGCGCTCCGCAATGCCACCGACGCCATGCACATTTGGACCTTCTATTTCGGCCCTCTCTTATCCGTGCCCCTCCTGTTCCTTCCGTGGATCGTGCGCGACCGGCGCATGCGTTTCCCTCTGGCCGTTACCGGTTGGATGCTCCTGGTCCTGGCAGTCGAGGATTCGCGCTACCCGCATTACCTCTCCACGGTACTCGTAGCTCTTCTCCTCATTTCTTTGCAAGGCATCAGACATATGCGAGCCGCCGGCCGGAACTCTCCGGCTTGGCTCGCATTGGCCCGTCTTCTGCCTGTCCTCATCCTGCTGGTGATTGCCGCCAGGCTGTTCGTCCCGCCGCTCCGCGCCGCCAATCCCAACAACCCCTTCGTCTCCTGGTGCTGCAGCCAGAAGGGCAATCTCGACCGTGCCGCCGTGCTGGCTCGCTTGGACCGACTCCCCGGCCGCCACCTGGTGTTTGTGACCTACCGACCCGACCACGTCTTCACCTACGAATGGGTCTATAACGAGGCGGACATCGACCGCGCCAAAGTAGTGTGGTCCAGAGATCTAGGAACCGAATCAAATCGCCAGCTCATCGACTACTTCCCCGATCGCCAAATCTGGACCGTGGATGCCGATCGGCACCCGGCGCAATTGACCCGAGTGCGCTGACGTGCCGATGTCCGGCCATGCGTGCCGAACGTCATCAGAGGATTTGCAGGAGATAGTTGGCGGCTTTGTGTCTGGTCTGGTGCCGTCCCCTGAGGCGTCGGATGTGCCTACCGCCGCATCTGCCACAGGCTGAAGCTATACTCCAACCCCGTCGCAACGATCTTCCCGTCCGGCGTCCAACCCGGGAACCAGATATCGCCACCATAGTCCACCGGAATCAGACTGAGACGTCCGGTCTTCAAATCAACGGTCGCCATCCGATAGAACCACATATGTGGCTCGTTCACCGCCACCAGAACCCGCCCATCGGGGCTAACCGCTGTCGGGCTGAAGGGCACAGCGGTCAAAGTCGCGCCCGGTGACAGCGGCACGTTCACCGGTTCGCCACCGCTGAGCGGCAATCGCACCAGATGGAATCCATCATTGGCATTCAGCTTCACCACCAGTTCGCCGGCGCCGACTGCAACGCTGTCTCCCTCGGTGATCCTGGTTGGCTCTCCACCTTCGGACGGCATCGACCAGACCGTCTGCCCCGCCACATAGAAAAAGCGGCGCCCATCCGGAGACGAGGCCAGGCTATCGATGATGCCGCCCGCTACCGCCAGTCTTCGCACAATGCGCCCATCCGGCAGCGAAGCAATCGCGATCACTCTCTTCCCTGGTAACCCCAGCGGAAAAGCCGCCGTGTGTTCTCCCGCCGCTGTGATCGATACGTCCGTCTCTTCCCGCGTTTCCGAAACCGGCGTCAAAGCGCCGCCCGGCCGCCCCGTCGCTACCCGTGTGTGGCCGGCGAACACGGCGGAGGCCAGCAGACTCCCGTCTCCGCGTTCCACCACCGGGCCGAGTGCAATCGAGCGGAGCAATCGCTCCGGGGAACCCCCATTCACCGGGAAGCGTAATGCCTCCGGCCGCTGCAACAGTTGATCGATATACAAGCTGCCGTCCGGACCGGCATCCATATACCACATGCTCTGCGTGACGTTCAGCCACGTTTCCGGCGGGCCATCTCCCGTCCGCGGCACGGCGACAACAGTTCGTAGGTCTCCTTCAATCAAGCTCAGGAGTACCTGCCTGCCATCCGGGGTGATGGCCATCGGGAATCCGTTCCCCCGCGGCGGAGGGGGAATCGTCAGGCTCGGCGCCAACCGCCGCGACTGCCCGGTCTGCAGATTGAGCGCGTAGAGCATCTCCGGCGCGCTCGCGTCACTCGACAGCGGCCGGCCGAAGTATGCCGCTTCCTTTCCATCGGGAAATGTCCGCAGCGGTATGGAGACGTCGCTCAAGTCAAGCTCTGCCGGCAGCGGCTCCAGTTTTCCGGTCTCCGGCCAGTAGCGATGAACTTGGTACAGCCGCTTCGAGTCGATCTTGACAACCAACAGGCTGCCGTCCGCCAGCATTTCCGGATTGGCCGCGCTTTCCAGCACCAGCTTTTCTTCCCCACCCAGCACCGGAACGCTGTAGATTCCCCTTGGGGGGCCTAGCATGCGGCTAAAGTACAGCCTGGTTCCATCCGGCGACCAGGCAATCTCCTGAACCGCCCCCTGCTCCCGCTCCCGCGTGAGCACGGTCCAGTTTCCGCTCTCCGGTTTCATCACCGCCACTTGCAGCAACCCATCCACCATGGTTTGGAATGCCAGCGTCTTGCCGTCGGGGGAGATTCTCGGCCCTAGAGCCTGACTCGGTCCGCCCAGGAAAGTGCCTCTCCAGGTGCGTGTTTCGGGCTGTGAGAGAACCCGCCAGAGGACCACTCCCAATAGAACGCCCACGGCGAGCGCGCCCAGTATCGCGACCCATCGGCGCGTGGCGCGTGGCGCAACCGCCGGAGCCTCATCATCGGCTTCCTCGATCCAGATCCGTGCTTCTCCGATGTCTCGCAGCCGCTCCGCGGGTTTCTTGCGCAGGCAGCGCTTGACCAGGTATGCGATCCGTGGCGGCAGGCTTTCGGGGAATAACGAATAATCGGGCTCGGATTTCAGCACCGCCGCCAGTATGTCGGTCACCGTCTCGCCCCCGAACGCGCGCCGGCCCGTCAGCATCTCATATAGGACCGCGCCAAACGCCCAGATGTCGGTGCGCCGATCCACCGGCAGGCCCCGCGCCTGTTCCGGTGACATGTAGGCGGCAGTCCCCAGAATCACGCCGGTCTTCGAAACTCCGACCGTCTGCGTTGGCGACTCCTCCGGGTCCACGGCATGGCCCTGGACTGACTTCGCCAGGCCGAAATCCAGCAGCTTGACGGAACCGCTCGACGTGATCTTCACGTTGGAAGGCTTCAGATCGCGGTGGATGACACCCCTCTCATGCGCGGCATCGAGCGCCTCCGCCATCTGCTTCGCGATTTCGAGTACCTCGTCGATAGCCGGCGCCCCGGCCCCGATTCGCTCCGCCAGGGTCTGCCCGTCCACCAACTCCATCACAATCGCGCCTTCTTCGAGTCCGTAGATGGCGGCAATATGCGGATGGTTCAATGATGCCAGCACCTGCGCCTCCCGTTTAAAACGGGCTAGGTACTCGTGGTCGGCGGAGAGTGCCGGCGGCAACACTTTGATCGCCACGTCCCGGCCGAGTTTCGAGTCCCGTGCGCGGTACACTTCGCCCATACCTCCGGCTCCAATGGGACCGAGGATCTCGTACGGCCCGAGGCGAGTCCCTGCGGCGATGGGCATAGGGTTAAGTCATTCTACTCTATCGAGGCACTCTGCAACCGGGGCGGTTGCAGGCGGTACTATTCTCGAAGGCCCTCCCGATCATCCGGCGAAGCCGACGGCCGAAGACCTGATTTCCGTCATCCGTTTAGCGCGTGGATCAATTCGGCACTAACGACTGGATTACGGCGCCTTCGGAGACAGGCCATTCGGATCAGTCCTGAGAAAACGTTTGCGTCTTGCAATGAGCCGACTCTGCCGCCGCCACCCTATCGAAGTTGTCCCGCCTTCATCGTAATTGCTCCGGCCGGATCACGCCACTCGGAAACTGGCGCCACTGGCCGTGAAACCTTCATCTCGGAAAGTGGCCCACGCTGGGCAGGTCCGATCGGGGAAACTTCGCAGATCACTCCCTTTACGCCGTCCACGAAAAGAGACGAGCAGGTGTACCCCATTGCAGGCGTGGGGGCCGCGCGACGGGCGCGAAGGCGACGGGTCGAACTCGGATCCTCTTACTCGGAGTCCGGCAGGTCCGGGATCAGCCCCCTCCGACGCGCATCCGCCTGGATTTCCAGCGGCAGCGTGCGGGCGTCCACGATAAGACCATTGAATTCCACCATCCAGGCTATCGGGTTGTTTGCCAGCAGCTTTCGCCGCGAGAATTCCGGATCGAAATGTTGCACCTTCAAAAGCTCCCGGACCTGCTTTCCTTTGTTGCTGAGCGTGCTCTTGGACACGCCGGTGAGTACGCTAAGCTGATCGCCCGTCATGAAAATATCCTGGGCTCGATCGAACAGGAAATTAATGCCGCCGATGACGTAGAGCGCCGTAGCGGCCCAGATCCGCAGGTCCCCGCGCGCCAGAGGTGAGGGGCGTTTGCGCGCCAGCTTGGCTATTAGCTTGCGGCACAACTGCCCGTATTCGGCATCCAGATGCTCAGCACAGAATGCATCCGTGAGCTTGAAGATCTCCTCGCAATTGCCACGCAGCGACTCTGGAATTTGAAGCAGCTTAGCTGGCATGTCGATGCGCCTCCGGCAACATCATATCGCGAATAATTGGCCCACGCTTCGCTGATCGCTCCCGACTTACAGGCCAGCCTTTGGTATTGGCGCCCGCACGCGGTCCCGCCGCTGAGCGGGAAACCGCCCTTTCGGAGAGTGGGCCTCGGGTCTGTCATCGGCGGGCCCAATGGAAGAGTCCACTTTCTGTCAGAAGTGGGCCCGGTGCCACGCGCCGCTGGATGATAAGATTCATATCCGAGAGGCCAGCGGGCGGATTCTGCATGAACCCGCAACACTCCATTGGAGAAGGGGGCATGAGCGAGGTCTGGCGCGCCACCGATAAGCAGGCTTGAGGGGTTAGGTTGCCGTTCATGCCTTCCGGGAGACGTTTAATGGCGGGAACAAGAGAAAGCGTGGTAGATCGATTGGTCGTGCAGGCGATTGCGGGCGGCGCGAAGACATTGAGGATCGAGTACGACGAGGGTTACGAGGAAGTGTCCGCCTGCCAAGGCGACGTCGGTGTCAGCATAGGCTGTCGTATTCCCAGTTCCAGCGAGGATGCGAAATCGCTACGTGCCGAATTGTACGCTATGGGCAAGCACCCCCGGAGGATTGACGTCGGCGGCCGCACATATGAGTTGCGCTGCCAATTATATGACAGTTTTGGCGAGGATGCGTTTGAAGTGAAGATCCGGCGGCTCTGAGAATCGAAGAAAGAAATGCCCGAGGTGACGCGATTTGGAATCTATCGCCCCACTAGACTGGGGAGCAGACATGAGACTGGTTCGCATCCGGGAAGCAAAGCCGCTCGACGACCATCGCGTGCAGCTCACACTGACCGATGGTCGCGTCGTCGAGAGAGATCTCGGACCCATGCTGGTAGGCCCAGTTTTCGCAGAGATCCGGAACGACCAGGCGCGATTTAGGGAGATGCGTGTCGAAGGGGGCACGCTGGTTTGGCCTACCGGCGCCGACTTGTGCCCCGATGTTCTGATCTGGGGTGGCTTACCTCCGGCCGATGCGGCCTCAGACGCAGCCTGAGCGGCCATCGCTGCCGTCCTCCGTTGAACCTGGCGGCTAGCCCCTTTGGGCTATGGCGCGTAACTGACAGTGTGGTCCAAGCATCACATCCAGTAGCAATGAGATTCCCTGCGCTGCTCCTTTCTCTCGGAATTGCCGCCGGCCCGCTGCTGGGCCAGACGCCCGCCGCTCCGCCGGCTGGGGAGAAGCGGCTGGATGCTTTGCAGGGCTTGAGCCGGGAGTTGGAGGCGCTGTCGCACCGCGTGAGCAGGGCGGTGGTCCAGATTTACGCCAGCGGTTACCGCTTCGCCGCCCCGGACCAAACCCGCACGGAAGCCGCGGCGATCACCCGCGAGCGGGATACCGGTTCCGGTGCGCTTCTGACCGCGGATGGGTACATCGTCACCAACAATCACGTAGTTGCCAACGCGAGGCGGGTTCAGGTGCGGATTCCGGCCGACGCCACCGGAGCCGGCGAGCAGGAACGGATGTTGGAAGCCAAGGTGGTGGGCGTGGACCGGGATTCGGATCTGGCGCTGATCAAGGTGGAAGCTTCCAGGCTGCCGTTCCTGGAATTCGGCGACTCCGGCCAACTCCGCCAAGGCCAGTTGGTCATGGCCTTTGGCAGCCCTCTGGGCATGGAAAACTCCGTCAGCTTAGGTGTGGTTAGCTCCGTGGCGAGGCAAATCAAACCGGACGATGTAATGGCGTATGTGCAGACCGATGCCCCCATCAATCCCGGCAACAGCGGCGGACCGCTGGTGAATACCGATGGCCAACTCGTGGGAGTGAACACCTTCATCCTGACTCAATCCGGGGGTAGCGAGGGGTTGGGTTTCGCCATCCCCAGCAACCTCACCAAATCCATCTATGAGCAGCTTCGTAAGGAAGGGCACGTACATCGTGGCGAGATCGGCGTGGTGGCGCAGACCGTGACGCCCGATATGGCAACGGGTCTTAGCCTGCCGCGGAAATGGGGCGTGATACTCAGCGATGTAACGCCGGATGGCCCGGCAGCTCAGGCGGGACTTGAAGTGGGCGACCTTGTGCTGAGCGTGAACGGCCGTCCATTGCAAAACGCACGCGAGCTGGAGCTGGCGCTGTTCCGCCTGCGGCTGGGGCAGAAAGTGGACGTGCAGGTGCAGCGCGGCGACGAGAAACCCACGTTTTCGGTGACCGTTGTGGAACGCGACGATGACCCGGAACGCTTCGCCGACATGGTCGACCCCATCAAGAACGTGGTGGCCCGGCTGGGCATTTTGGGAATCGACATCGACGCCAAAGTGGCGGATATGTTCCCGGAGTTGCGCAAGAAGTACGGCGTGGTAGTGGCCGCGATTACGGGCGGCGCCGCTTATATCGGCGATAGCCTGGAAACCGGCGACGTGATCTACGCCTTAAACAAGGAACCGATCACCAGTGTGGAAGCACTCAGGCAGGTGCTGAACAGTCTGAAACCCACCGATCCGGTAGTGCTGCAAGTGGAGCGTGACGGCAAACTGCGGTTCGTCACTCTGTCGTTGGAGTAAGTGCCTTGATGGCCGGAGACTGTATTACGGTAACCTGCAGCGGGTCGGTAACCCGCTTTCGGCAGTTTCTCGGCAGCCCGCCAATTCGCGGGGATTGACAGAACTGTAACCTGGCCCTGCTCCCCGGTGCGAAACTTCACGTTTTCGTCACGCCAGTGAAAACATTTTCGGGCCTCAATGTTGTCATGAGACCCATCCGGCAATTGTCGCGCTCCGCTCCACAGGTGGAGTGCCTCTGGCGGAACCAGGCGGCAGCCGAAGGTTATTCGTCGGCCGTTTCCCTGCACAGTCACACGCTACATTCGCGCGAGCCGTTGGACTTTTTGCCGCGGCTGATCGAAAAAATCCCTCCCCTCAATGTCATCGTCCGGCGCGCCAGCGAGCGGCGCAAGAAACGGTGCGGGCGCGCGCTGGACTTCGACCGTGCGTTCTGGCGGCCGCCGCTGCACGCGCAGGCAGCCTATGAGCTGGAAGCCAAGCAGATTCGCGCGCTGCGTTTGCGGCCGATGGTTTCTCTGACCGACCACGACGACATAGAGGCATGCGCGGACCTGAACACGCTCGGCATCGCGGCCGCGTTTTCCGTCGAATGGACGGCGCCGTTCGGGGCGGCGGTGTTCCACCTAGGGGTGCATAATCTGCCGGCCGCTGAGGCGCGGGGCTGGATGGCGGAGATGGCGCGCTATACGGCGGCGCCGGACGAGGCGCGGCTCGGGCGGCTGGTGGCCGCGTTCGACGCGATGCCCGATGTGCTGCTGGTGCTGAACCACCCCTACTGCACGGAGCAGCGGATTTCGCGCGAGCTGCAAGCCGGGGAGTTGAAACGATTTCTGGCGGCGTACGGCGCCCACATCCACGCGCTCGAGCTGAATGGGTTGCAGCCGGCAGCGGACAATCGGGACGTGCTGCGGCTGTCGCGGGAAACCCGCATTCCGGTGATCTCCGGCGGCGACCGCCACTGCCTGGAGCCAAACGCCAATCTGAACCTCACCAATGCGGCAAGCTTCGCCGAGTTCGTGCATGAAGTGCGCGTCGAGAAACTGAGCCGGGTGTTGTTCCTGCCGCAGTACCGGGAGCCGCTGGCGGCGCGCTATATCGAATTCGCCTGGCACGCGGTCAAGAACCATCCCGATTTGCCGGGCCGCGAGCGCTGTCTGGACCGGATTTTCTACGAGCACGAAACCAAGGGCGTGCAACCGCTCTCGACTATTTGGCCGGCAGGCGAACCGGCCGCGCTCCATGCATTGATTGCGGCCATCGGATTCCTGGCCAACCCTGGCTTGCGGGCCACGCTGCGGCTGGCAATCGGCGCTCAGGAACCGACCGAGGCTTGACGCCATGGCCGTTCCTCGCATTGCTCTACTCGCCGATGCCTTCGGGAGGGACGAGGCGCGCCCGCAGGCCATCGAATATCTTCGATAGCGGCGTTTCGTCAAGCGCTTCAAAGTCGGCGATCTCGAATTTCTTCAGAGTCCAGGCGCCGGATTCCATTCGCGCCCAGGTTCCCTTTCCATGTACGCGGACAGGGCTACCGAAGATGTGCTGGGCCAGTCGCCGCGCGACCGCCTTCGAAGTCACGCAGAAATGGATCTGGTCGCCGGCCTTCAGATGGACGTTGATCGTCTCGTCGCGTCCGCCGACCTGGATGACTTCGCCATCGAGCACGCCCGCCTGCTCCACAGGTCCGAGCTTTGCTTCGACGTGGCGGGTTCGCCCAGGGAACTCGATCAGTTTCGCCTTGCCGCGGAGGACGCGGCCAACCGCGTTATCCTCAGCGAGCTTATCGTCAATTTCCCGGAGCGCCTTCCGCGCGAGTTCCGGGCCCACTCCATATCGGACCTCGTCGACCCGCTTCTCGACCTTGCGCTGCGCAATCTCATCCACGCAGGCGGCCACGACAAGACTGCCCTGCTTCAGCTTCCCAAAGTGGACGTGCTCGCGGTGCCCGAGGAGTTCCGCAAAGTTCGCCATGTAATCGGCGAGACGCGCCATCGGGATCGTCTCGGGCGTGAACGCATCGATGTAGAGCTCGTAGATCTCTTCACCGGGCATGGCGGCGAACTCCTTTCCAGTTCGAATTATGACAGATTCCCGGACTGCACCCCACGAATCACATGGTGAAACTCACCCGCCAAAGCCCTCGCTGTCGGAGAGGCAGCGTGCCTTCGCCTCAGAAGGCGATCAGTGAAGTTCAGAAGGCGACACCCGCACCCCAGCGCGTGATGTAGAACGAGGAGGACAGTAATCCCTGCGCCCAGTTTCTGGAGCGCGGAAACCAGCGTGGCCGAAGCCCGGCGCAGGGGTTACTGTCCCGGATTTCCCTTGTCAGCTTGCGGCGGGTAAAGCTGGCCTCCCTGGGCGATCAAACCCTTCATGCTTCGGATCGACAGGCTTTCGTTGAGCCTGCGAAATCTCCCGAAAGGTATCGAATCCCAACTTGGTCAGGTGGTCGATGATGTTCTCCGCGGTGTCGGTGGTATCAGCGTCCCCGGTCGAGTAAAGCGCGGCGAGTATGCGGGGAATGTCCTCGCTATGGCCCAGCGTCACGCGGTCTGCGGATTTTGAGCGCACGATGAGAGAGAGCGCCTGGGCACACAATTGAGGGTGCTTGGCCGCCAGCGTCAGCAGGACGCTCAATACGTGAAAGTCGGCAACGATGTCGCCACCTGTCCTTTCCAGGGTAGCGATCAGGCGATGAAGCATCCATTCATCGTTGAATTTTCCCTCCCTGACCCACCATCCGAACTCCTTCAACTCTTCGACGTCCTTGGACTCCTTCAGCCTCCACTCCCAGAATTCCTGCAGTCTGTTCGTGTCGGGCAGCCTCTCACCGGTGCTCCCGGAATCTCTCTGGACATAGGACGTGCCACAGAAATTGACTGCCTTGCCGCGCTGTTTGGGGTTCGCCAGCCGAAAGAATTTCAGCCATGCAGCGCCTTTCTCGCCCTCCTCGCGGTAGCTGTAGGCGACCATCATGTGGACAGCGAGTCCTTCGATCGGATCGGCCCAGAATCGCCCGGCCGGCTTGAAGCTCCTGACGTCCGATATGGCCTGCTCGTATTGCGGCTTCAGAGCCTTGTAGAGCTGCGGGAAAAACCCGTTTGCAAGGTAGGTCTCCCATGCGGCGTATCGGCGCTCAAAATCGTCGATAGGAAAGACCCGATCGATCAGCCCGGCCCCCCAGTATGGATCGTAGACGTAGAGCCATCCGAAGTACTCGCCGCAAACCGAACGCACGGTCAGCCCCGGATCGTAAGCCCGGTCCAGATGCCTTTCAAGAATAACCTTAGCTTCCACCGGGATTCGGCTCCTGTTCTCGCCCTTGCTCTTGAGATGACGGTCGCACCAGAAGACATATGCAAAGAGCGCCCGGAAGGCGCGCCCGTGCAAGGTGTTCAAGGAAAGATTTGCAAGATCCGAGGTACTGCCGGCCGCTTCCCGTTCCGTCGCGGCGTCCCTGTGGTCGCACAGGAATTCGATGGCTCGCCAGATGTCGCCGCGAAGTGCGAATTCGGGATCAGACGGGCTGTTCGTCAGACTGGCCTCAAAAAGCGAGGCGATTTGTTGGAATACTCCATTCCATTCCGCTGACCAGGGGTTGTCCCCAGGCGTGGCCTCAAGAACGGGCAGATCGCCCGCTCTCGCCCGCTCAAGGATGCCCGTCGTGAGAGTGACGATGCCGTTCCAGTCCAGTTGAGCCTTATTCCTGAGGCCCTTCTGCAACCCGGAGAAAAGATGATGCAGATAATCCGGCCGGAGACGGGCGTCGTTGAAGCGTGGCGCCTCCCGCGAAAATACTTCTGCGTTCTTGCCGACCACCTTGGAGAGGGTGAGCGCCAGATCCGCGTGCGAACCGGACATGAAGATGTCGGGTGGCGGCTGCCAGGACGCCAGGAGATCGAGCACACTGTCCATCGACATGGCCGCGAGTTCGGCCTCGGTCACAGGTGAAGTGGCGCTCGCCCATCCACTGCTGTGGTAGGAGAGCAGATCCGGGTGGGGGATCGCGCGCGCTTCGGCCACAGCAGTCCCGTACCGTTCAATGGACGCGGACGAAAGATGCTCCAGAATCGGGGCGAGCTTCCGCGCCGTCCATCGCTCCTGGTAGTGCTCGTCCGGCTCGCCCTTTGGCCATCGTGTCGGCCCTCTGTCCACCATCTCGAAGTAACGGGCCTGAGTCGCCTGGCTGAGTTGCGGAAACACGTTCGCCAGCAAGAGGAAATACTCGTGCCAGGCATCGGTTGTGTCAAAGTACTCCGTAACAGCGGCCTCGATCTCTCGCATGAAGTGAGAAGCCAGTTCGCGATACAAGTGGAGCTTGAGGCGCGCGAAGACGGAGCGCGGCGGGTCCGATCTAAGTGAATTCTCCATGAAGGCCGAGGCATCCGGTCCGCCAGTCACATGGAGATGTTCGACGTGGCGAACGAGCGTGTCCCTGATGGCGACGATCAACAGATCTCTCGGGTCCCCATGACGCCAGTTCTGTTCGTGGTCCTCAACACCGGGCCGCCACATGCACGAGAGGTCATCGCCACTCTCTGGACCCTCACGGGAGAGAGAGGCGGAGAGAGCAACGACCAGAGCCTTGATGTATGGTGCAAGGTCGGGGGCGGGAACGACGGAGATGTGCTTCAGGACCCTTTCAAGGCGGTGAGACTTCAGCTTCTGCTCTCCGTCCAGGCGGTTGGCGAGAAGAGAAATCAGCCGCGCTGCGTCATTGTGCTGGGAGCCGGCGATGAAACTTGCGATGAGAGGATCAATGGAATAGATGAGCCAGTCAACGTACGGCTCCGCCAGCCACTGTTCGCGGTCGATCTTGTCCAGAAGGCGCCGCGCCAGCTTTGGGGGCATTTTCGCGGCGGCGTCAATGAGGCCTTTCCGCGTAGCCCAATCGTTTTTGTCTGTCTTGAGGGACTCAATGACCGCCATGACGTCGGCGCTCGCATCGGGCGCGGCGCGCGAAAGATAGTCGGCGACTTCCCACCTCGGAGACAAGAGCTGATGTTGACCGAGGCAGCCGAGCCAGCGGACATCCGCCTTCCGGAAAAAATATCGGTAGGATTCAACATTGCGCGAGAGCAAAGCCCGGAGTTCGTCAGCATTCGCGTGTTCCGGACCTGCTTCGAGTTGCTCATCGAGGAGCGCATAAATCTCGACCTGAAGCGGCAGGACGTACCGGTTGAGAAAGTTTTCGTATTGGAACAACTTCTCGCGATATTCTTCCGCGGAAACCTCCTTCCCATGATGCGATACCTCAACGAAGAAATTCTGAAATTCTCGATTCCAGGTATCGTACAGCGTAGGGCCGAAGCCGCTGACGCCGCCCAGCGGATCGAACAGCTTCTCCAGTTGCCGGGCGTTGTTGGCCTTCTGATCTTTGGCGGCTTTTTCTTCCTCTTTGGAAAGGAGGCCTTTCCCCATGTTTGAGAGGTGGTGTGTGCTTTCGCGGATCGAGTGAGCCGACAGGGGAATTCGCTCGGGATTCGTCTCATCCAGAAGAACCCGCAACCCGCCCTCGTACATCCGCGCCAGCTTTGGGTCGATCTCGGCGAGTCTTTTGAAGATGCGCTGCTGAAGCGGATTCAATTCGAATGGGCGGGCAGTCCACGGGGTCAGCCCAGACGGTCCAGCGGGGGGCGCCACGCCGATAACGAGACATCCGCTGGCGGTCAGCTTTATGCCGCGGGCCTGACCGGACGTTCGTTCGACCATGCCGCGATCTTCGAGGCGCTGGAGGATCTCGATGACGGCCTGATCGGATGCCACGCCCATGAGCCTCCTGAGATCGCTGATGGTGGGCGGCAGGCCGTTCTGCGCCATGTAGTCATGGACATGGCGGACCGTCTCGATTTGGCGTGCAGTCAGTTTCAGCGTGCTCACAATGGATCTCCTAAACCTTAGATTACACTGAGTAAATACTCAGGTCAAGAGCTACTGAGTAAAAACTCAGCTTTTCTCTTGCTGGGATGCAGACAATACGGTCGGTGGACCATTTAGCGGCAGATGGAGAACTAGCTACCGCCCGCTTGCGCGCAGATTGCACGCGATCTGCGCCAGCACCGCGCTCGTCCAGGATTTTTGTGTTAGCGGCGGCGGGGGAGGGAACCATTTTGGCGGGCTAGAGAGCGCCACACCGCGAATGCTGGGTGGCGGTGAGTGGCGACATGGGGGCGTGTGGGGCGAATCGGCATTCCGCCCTTCG
>JBEKYD010000003.1:0-76067 GCA_049511335.1 Bryobacteraceae bacterium
TCAGTCTGGAAGGCGATGGAAGCACCCTGCGCTTTGAGGTGAGCGACACCGGGGTGGGTGTCGGCGCGGCCAACCGCGAGCAGCTCTTTAAGCCCTTCACACAGGCCGATTCCTCCACCACGCGCCGTTTTGGCGGCACCGGTCTGGGCCTGTCCATCGTGCAGCGCATTGTCTCCCTGATGGGCGGCAGGGTGGACTTCGAGAGTCAGAAGGGCCGCGGTTCGAAGTTCTGGTTCTCCGTCCCGCTGGAGAAGCAGGTGGCCGCCGTGCGTGCCGAGCCGCTCTCTCTCGCCGGGCATTCCGTGCTGGTCATCTGCTCCAGCGGCATCGTGCGCGACGTTCTGGGCCGGTTGCTGACGTTCTGGAAGTGCGAGTTTGAAGAAGTCCAGGACTGGGAGGCGGCGCTCGAAAGCCTGCGGCGGAGCGACGGACGGCGGTTCGAAGCCGCGCTGGTGGACGTCAACGGAACGGAGAGCAAAGGCACGGACCTCGCCGCCCGGCTGCGCGGCCGGGAATGGGACGGAATCCCTCTAATCGCCTTGACGCCGCTCGCCAGCGTGGGCGAGGACGACTACTGGCGCGGTCTGGGCTTCGCGGCGAGAGTGGCCAAACCGCTCAAACAGGGGGAGCTTGGCACGTGTTTGGGTAACGTTCTCGGTCTCGCGGAGAGATCGGTGCGGCGAACCTCGAAACGGCCGGAGAGAACGGCGGACCAGCGTTCCCGGCGCGCGGGCTGCCGGCTCCTGGTGGTAGAGGACAATCCCACCAACCAGGAGGTGGCGATGGGGATTCTCGAGACATTAGGGTATCGGGCCGACCTGGTGGCCGACGGCCGCAGCGCGCTCGAGACCCTGGCGCAGACCGATTACGACCTGGTGCTGATGGATTGCCAGTTGCCGGACCTGGATGGCTATGAAGCTACCCGGCTGATCCGTTTGGCCACCGGCCCGGTTCGAAACCACCAGGTCCCCGTCATCGCCATGACAGCCCACGCCATGGCCGGCGATCGGGAGAAGTGCCTGGCGAGCGGAATGGACGACTATCTGACCAAACCGTTCCAGCCAGCCGTGCTGGATGAGCTTTTGGAAAAATGGCTGGTGGCGCAGCCGGAGGCGCCAGGTAACGCGGTGCCGATGGCGGAGCACTCCAGCCCGGCGGAACAGCAGGCCGCGCCAGCCTTCGATGGCGAGGACCTGGTGGACCGAATGATGGGCAATAAAGAGCTGGCGCGCAGCGTGGTTGGAACGTTCCTGTCCGACGTACCGCACCAACTGGCCGCGCTGGCCGATGCTTTGAGCCGGTCGGATCACGGTGCGGCGCGGCTGGCCGCGCACACCCTGAAGGGGGCGGCGGCGAATGTGGGGGCAACGCAGGTCAGCGCCACGGCCAGACGAATGGAGTTGCTGGCGAAGGAGGGCGACCTCACGGGTGGGGAAGATCTCATATCGCAACTGGCCACCCAGTGCGACGATTTACGGACCGCCTCGGAGAGATTCTGGACCGCCGAAGGGGCGGGCGCATGAACCACTCCGGCATGGTCGGCGAGCCGCGACGCGGAAGCGGGTGATTCAGCAGCTTGGCGTCGCGTCCCGAATGCCCGCGTGGCAGGCTGGTTTTCCTCTCTGGTCGCGTTTAGAATCGGGCACTTGGAGAAAGGAGAGAGTCTCTTTGCACTCCATGAGGAGTCTGGGCGGCCGTCCAGGCTGGGCCAAGTCCCTCGCCGGTTCTAGTTCCAGTAATTCCGGTCCAAACTCCGATACTGAATGGCTTCCGCCAGGTGCTTCGCGGCGATGGTTTCCGAGCTGGCGATATCGGCGATGGTGCGGGCTACTTTGAGGATGCGGTCGTGGGCGCGGGCGGAAAGGGACATGCGGCGGACGGCCAGTTCCAGGGTGCGCTCGCCGGAATCGTCTAGTGCGCAGTGTTTGCGGATGGAGCGGCTGGGCAGGCGCGCGTTGGTGCATCCGCGGGTCTGTTGCACGGCGCGGGCCCGGAGCACCCGCTCGCGGATAGCCGAAGACGGTTCCGCCTTGGCTTCGCCGCGCAGCTCCTGAAACGGCACGGCGGGCACTTCCACGTGAATATCGATGCGGTCGAGCAACGGCCCGCTGATCTTGCCCAGGTAATTCTGGATCTGCGCCGGCGTGCAGCGGCACTCGCGCGTGGCGTCGCCATAGAAGCCGCAGCGGCAGGGATTCATCGCGGCCACCAACATGAAATTGGATGGAAACGAGAGCGTCATGTTGGCGCGGGCGATGGTGACCGTCCCATCTTCGAGCGGCTGGCGGAGGATCTCCAAGACATCGCGCGGGAATTCCGGGAATTCGTCGAGGAACAACACGCCGTTGTGCGCAAGGCTGACTTCGCCCGGCCGTGGCATGCCGCTGCCGCCGCCGGTCAGCCCGGCATCGGATATGGTGTGGTGTGGCGCGCGAAACGGCCGCTCGCGCATCAGCCCAGCGCCGCTCCCCAACACGCCGGCGATGCTGTGGACCTTGGTGGTTTCGATGGCTTCGGTAAAGGTCAGGGGCGGCAGAATTCCAGACAGGCGCTTGGCCAGCATGGTCTTGCCGGAGCCCGGAGGTCCGATCATGAGCACGTTATGACCGCCGGCGGCAGCCACTTCGAGCGCGCGCTTGGCGGTAACCTGGCCGCGTACATCGCGGAAATCCGGCGCGGCAGCGGGTGGCGCGAACTCGGTTGCATCTTCCACTAACGTGGGCTGGAACTGATCCGGGCGGGTCAGCAGGGCCACGACCTCCGCCAGGTGCCGCACGCCAAATACGCTGACGCCTTTCACCACCGCCGCTTCGGCCGCGTTTTCCATCGGCACAATCAGATTCGGAATACCGAGGTCGCGGGCGCAGACGGCTACCGAAAGCATCCCCCGCACCGACCGTATGGCGCCATCGAGCGACAGTTCACCCACCACCAAGTGCCGTTCCAGCCCGCGCACCACCCCCATCGCCCCGAGCACGCCCATCGCCATGGGCAGGTCGAAGCCCGCGCCCTCTTTGCGGAGGTTGGCCGGCGCCAGGTTGATGGTGACGCACCGCGGCGGATAGCCAAACCCGGAATTCATGAGCGCCGATTTGATGCGCTCCCGGCTCTCCTTCACCGCGACATCCGGCAATCCGACCATCACGAAGTCGCGTACCGACTCGGACCCGTACATATCCACCTCGATATCGATCAGGTGGGCGTCGATCCCGAACACCGCCGCGCTTTGGGTCTTGAAGAGCGCCATAGCTGAAGTGCAGAACCTCAGGAAAAAGGGAGTGGAACGCTGCTGTGGGTTTTCTCAGGAGAATTTTCGGGCAGGTCACGGAGCGGCGATTTGAGAAAGAAGCGTGAGTCCAAAGTCCTCCGCTATACTGGACCGAAAGGGAGCAGAGAATGAATTCTGAACGCTGCTGGTTAGTGCTGGTCCTCGCACCGGCCTTGTTCGCGCAGGAACGGAACTACACCCCTGTCCCGCCGGATTCGGCCGGCGATCTGCCCAAGCTGGAGAAATTCGAACCGTCTTTGCTCGATAAATCGAAGGATCCCTGCTCGGATTTCTTCGCCTACACCTGCTCGAAATGGATCGGCGCCCATCCCATCCCGCCGGACATGCGCGGCACCAGCGTGGCGCTTCCCCTGTTCCTCTATAACCAGACCATCCTGCGCAACGCCATGGAAAAAGCCGCCGCCAATCCGCAGGCTACCGGCAGCCAAAAGCAGATCGGGGATTTCTGGCGAAGCTGCATGGACGAGGCCGGCCGGAACGCCAACGGCAAGTCGTGGCTGGCGCCGCACCTCAAAGTCATCGACGCCATGAAATCCAAACAGGACCTCGCGGCCGTCGTCGCCTACCTCCACCAGAACTTCCCAGCCGCCTGGGAAGGCGACGATAACTCCACCCCAGCCGTGTTGTTCGGGTTCGGCCCTACGCAGGACTTGGAGGACGCCTCCAAAATCGTGGCCGAAATCGACCAGGGCGGCATGGCGCTTCCGTCCCTCGATTACTACCTCGGCGATACCGACCGCTTCAAAGAGTTGCGCGCCAAATACGTCCAACACATCCGCAAGATGCTCGAACTGGTGGGCGAACCCGCGTCCCAAGCGGCCTCCGGAGCCATCACTGTGATGGAGATGGAGACCGCTCTGGCCAAAGCTTCCATGGACAACGTGACCCGCCGCGACCCGCAAAAAATCTACAACAAGCGGACCCTCCAACAGCTCAAAGCCGCCGTTCCCGATTTCGATTGGGACGTCTACCTCAAACGCGCCAGCGCGCCCGCCGTGCCCTTCTACATCGTCACCCAGCCGCCTTTCCTGGACGCCATCGAGGCACAGATCGAAGCGCGCGGCATAGATGACTGGAAGGCCTACCTGCGTTGGTGGACCATCCACCGCGCGGCCGCTTCTCTCGGCGACGATTTCCAACAAGCCAATTTCGAATACTTCGGCACGGCCCTTACCGGGACCCCGCAAATGCTTCCGCTCTGGCGCCGCTGCGTCGGCTCCGCGGACACTTTACTGGGCGAGGCGCTCGGCCAGGCATACGTCGACATCGCCTTCCCACCGGAAAGCAAGGCGCGAGCCAACCACATGGTGGGCATGGTTCGCCAGGCACTTACCGGCGATATCCGTCAGCTTGACTGGATGAGCGACGCCACTAAGAAACAGGCTCTGGTGAAGCAGGATTCCACCCTCCAAAAAATCGGATATCCCGATAAGTGGCGCGACTACAGCTCGGTTAAGATCGGACCGTCGAATTACCTGGCCAATCTGAACGCCGCCACTGCTTTTGAATTCCGGCGCCAGATCGATAAGATCGGCAAGCCGATCGATCGCCTGGAATGGGGCATGACTCCCTCCACCATCAACGCCTACGAAGATCCGCAAATGAACACCATCAATTTCCCGGCGGGTATTCTGCAACTCCCCTTCTTCAGCGGCGGCACTGACGATGCGTCGAACTTTGGCGCCATCGGCGCCGTCATCGGCCATGAGGCCATCCATGGCTTTGACGACCAGGGCCGCAAGTTCGACGAAAAGGGCAACCTTCGCGATTGGTGGACCGCCGAAGACGCCCGCCGTTACGACGAGAAGGACAAATGCATTGTCGATCAGTACTCGCAGGAGATCCCCGAATATGGCGTGAAGCAGAAAGGCGAACTTACCGCCGGCGAAGATACCGCCGATAATGGCGGTCTCCACATCGCCATGCTCGCTCTGGAGAACTTATATAAGTCCGAAGGGAAGCCGCTCGACACTCCCGAAACCGACGGCCTCACCGCCCGCCAGCGCTTCTTCGCAAGCTGGGCCTTCAGTTGGTGCAGCGACATGCGCCCCGAAGCCGCTCGCAGCCAGGTGCTCAGCAACCCGCATTCGCTCCCGCGCTTCCGCGTGAACCGCCCGCTCTCCAACAGCCCCGAGTTCCAGCAGGCTTTCAGTTGCAAGCAAGGCCAACCCATGGTGCATACACCGGCTTGCCGGGTATGGTGAGTATAGGTTGCCAAGGCGCGTGAATCCAAACAGCCGCGCACGGATTGCCAGGAACGGTCGACTACCGTTGTTTCGACTCAGAGAGCTTGAGCCTCGATGAAAAGACCCAAATAATTGCGAATATGGCATTTTGCGGTACGATCGAGGTATGACGGTTATGCTTGAGGAGGCCTTGCGCCGGATGAAGTCGCTTTCTCCGGACGCACAGGATGCGATAGCCTCTCAAATCATCGAGACCCTGGACGACGACGAAGCATGGTCGCGCCGTTTCCGGGAGAACCCGTCCGTCCTGCGGTCGTTGGCCCGCGAAGCTCTGGAGGAACACCGGCGTGGCGAGACTCGGCCTCTTGACGAACTGATCGGATGAACTCTTTCACCTCGCGGCAATTTCGTCGACTGTACGGCGAACTTCCCGAGGAGATAAAATCGCGCGCAAAGCGAGCGTACCGGCTGTTCCGTCACAATCCGGCTCATCCTGGGCTCAACTTCAAACAAGTGGACGAACAGGAAGCGGTGTATTCCGCCCGAGTCGGCCTCGGCTACCGCGCTCTCGGCCAAATCGATGGTAACGATATAATCTGGTTCTGGATCGGCCCTCACGCGGAGTATGATAAGCTGCTGCGACGCCGATGAGGGTCCGCGGCTCGGTCGTACGCTTTCCGGGTCCCGCCCGACATTTGTCCTGCTCGCCTGCGCCGCTCGAGATGGGCAATGCGGCCGGAGCTACTTCCCCATTGAAGCCCGGGGCTGTCCGCCGAGTTGCTGGCCGCGCTGGCTGGCCCTTGCCGCCGCGGTCCGGATCCGGATCCGGCTGCGATTCGGGATCGGGGCGCTCACTTATCTTTCGAGAGTTTTGGCGCACTAGGGCACTTATCTTAGGAGCCGACAGCAGCTTGACCTCGGCCCAATGCGGTGCGTAGTATGAAATTACAACACATTGTTGATAAGTAACAGAAATCAAAGGGTGAAATGCCCTTGCTATGGGCCATATCGCTCAAGGTCTCTGGCCCCACTGGCGGCGCACTCCTGGGAAACCAGTCAGTTGCCCCGCTCACCGGTACGGCACATCATGTGCATCTGCAAAATCTCAGAAAGCCCCGACGCTCTCGAAGGACAATCCCCCATATGGCCAAAACTATCGATGTCACCGAACTGATCCTGCGCGACGGCCACCAAAGCCTGATGGCCACTCGCATGGCTCTGGAAGACATGATTCCCGCCTGCGCGGATCTGGACGAGGCAGGCTTTTGGTCGCTGGAATGTTGGGGCGGGGCGACCTTCGATGCCTGCATCCGCTTCCTCAACGAAGATCCCTGGGAGCGTTTGCGCACATTTCGCAAGCTGATGCCCAAGACTCGGCTGCAGATGCTGCTGCGCGGTCAAAACCTGCTGGGCTATCGCCACTACGAAGATACCGTGGTGGATCGGTTCGTGGAAAAGGCCGCGGAAAACGGCATAGACGTGTTTCGCGTGTTCGACGCGCTCAACGATATCCGCAATCTCCGCCGCGCCATCCAAGCCGTGCGCCGCACCGGCAAACACGCGCAAGGCACGATCTGCTACACCGTCAGCCCGCTGCACACGGTGGAAGGCTTCGTCGAAATGGCCGAGCGCCTGCTCGACCTCGGCTGCGACTCGCTCTGCATCAAAGATATGGCCGCGCTGCTCAAACCGCAGGCCGCTTATGAGCTGGTGAAGGGCATCAAAGATACCTGCGGCAGCGACGTGCGCGTCCACGTGCATGTGCATGCCACCACCGGCGTCACCATGGTCAGCCTGATGAAGGCCATCGAAGCCGGCGCCGATTGCGTCGATACCTCCATCAGCTCGCTCAGCCTCGGGCCGGGCCACAATCCCACCGAAAGTTTGGTCGAGATGCTCGAAGGCACGGGTTTCGACACGAAGATCGACAAAGCCCGGCTGCTCAAAGTGAGGGATTATTTCAACGGCGTGCGGCCCCGCTACAAGGAATTCCTCAGCAACATCATCGGGGTGGATACGGAAATTTTCGATAGCCAGATTCCGGGCGGCATGATTTCCAACATGGAAAGCCAGCTCAAGCAGCAAAAGGCCGCCGGCCGTCTGAAGGAAGTGCTGCTCGAAGTGCCCAACGTCCGCAAGGATGCGGGCTACCCGCCGCTGGTCACGCCATCCAGCCAGATCGTGGGCACGCAAGCGGTATTCAACGTGATGATGGGCCGCTACAAAGTGCTGACCGGCGAATTTGCGGACCTGATGCTGGGCTACTACGGCGAGACCATCGCGCGGCGCGATCGCCACGTCATTGAGATGGCCAACAAGCAGACTGGCAAGCCCATCATCGATTGCCGTCCCGCCGATCTGCTGAAGCCCGAGTGGCAGGAGCTGCGCGCCGCGACCCTGGCCTTGGACGGCTCCAACGGGTCGGATGAGGACGTGCTCACCTACGCCATGTTTCCGCAGGTGGCGCCGAAGTTTTTCAAAACCCGCGCCCAGGGTCCGAAGAACCTGAGCAAGCGTGCCGATGCGGAGCCCGCCGCCGAACCGGCTCCCGCGCCGCAGCCGACCCCGGGCGCCAGGCCCGCGGGCGCTGCCATGATCTACGACGTCAAATTCAATGGCCACGAGCACCGCGTAACCGTGACACCGGCAGAATAGAGCCGAAGCCATCCCGAAGATAGGAGCGAGATGCAAACATTAGAGAAGGCGACAACCAACTCCATGCAGGCCAAGGTGGAGCAACTCAAAAAGCGGCGCGGCGAAGTGATGCTGGGCGGCGGCGCGGACAAGCTCGAAAAGCAGCGCCGTTCGGGCAAGCTCACCGCCCGCGAGCGCATCGAAGCTCTCGTCGATGCCGGAAGCTTTGACGAGACCGGCCTGTTCGCCGAACATCGCTCCACCTTGTTCGGCATGGAGGGCAAGAGCATGCCGGCCGATGGCGTAGTCACCGGCGCAGCCACCGTGGGTGGCCGCCTCGTCCACCTGGCCAGCCAGGACTTCACCGTGGCGGGCGGCTCAGCCGGCGAAGTGCAATCCATCAAAGTGGCCGAGATCATGGAGCAGGCGCTCAAAACCGGCTCGCCCTTCGTCTTCATCAACGATTCCGGCGGCGCCCGCGTGCAGGAAGGCATCGACGCCCTCTCCGGCTACGGCAAGGTGTTCTACACCAACGTGATGCTTTCCGGCGCCGTGCCCCAGGTTTCCCTCATCTGCGGCCCTTGCGCTGGGGGCGCGGCCTACAGCCCCGCGCTCACCGATTTCATCATCCAAACCCGCCAGGCGCAGATGTTCATCACCGGCCCGCAGGTCATCAAGCAGGTCACCGGCGAGATCGTCACCGCCGAACAGTTGGGCGGCCCGGAAGCCCACATGGTCCGCTCCGGCGTGATTCACTTCGTGGCCGAAGACGACCGCCACGCCGTGCGGCTCTGCCAGAAGCTGCTGAGCTTCCTGCCCAACAACAACCTGGAAGATCCGCCGCAGCTCGGAGGCGATCCCAACGTCGATCCCAATCCGGCGCTCGAAGACATGGTGCCGGTGGATGGCAAGAAGGGCTACGACGTGCGCCAGGTGATTCTGGCGGTAGTGGATTTCAGCGATTTCCTGGAAGTGCAGTCCGGCTACGCGCCCAATATCGTAGTCGGCTTTGCGCGCGTCAACGGCCGTTCGGTGGGGGTCATCGCCAATCAGCCCGCGGTCAACGCTGGCGTGCTCGATATCAATTCTTCCAGCAAAGCGGCGCGTTTGATCCGTTTCTGCAACGCCTTCAACGTGCCGCTCCTGACCTTCGCCGATGTCCCCGGATTCATGCCCGGCGTGGAGCAGGAGTACGGCGGCATCATCCGCCACGGCGCCAAAATGCTGTTCGCCTATTCGGCCGCTACCGTTCCCAAAATCACCGTGATTCTGCGCAAGTGCTACGGCGGCGCGTATCTGGCGATGTGCGGCAAGGACCTGGGCGCCGACCGCGTCTTTGCCTGGCCCACCGCCGAAGTGGCCGTCATGGGCGCCGAAGGCGCGGCCGAAATCGTTTTCCGAAAAGAAATTCAAGAAGCCGAGAACAAAGCCGAGAAGCGCAAGGAACTGATCGCGCGCTACCGCGACACGTTTTCGAATCCCTACGTGGCGGCCGGCCGGCGCCTGGTGGACGCCGTGATCGAACCCGCCCTTACGCGGCGGCACGTCGCCCAGGCGCTCGAATACCTGCACACCAAGCGCGAATTGCGGCCGCCCAAAAAACACGGCCTGATTCCGCTGTAGAGGCCGCTTATGGAAGCCGGAACCCTGACCGATCTCGAAAGCCTGATTCTGGAGTTGAAGGAGCAGGTGCGCGCCCTGACCGAGCGCCTGGCCAGCGTGGAGGCTGCCGTGGCGCCACCCGGCGCCGTTGCCGCGCCAGCGCCAGTCTCCACAGCAGAGCCCGCACTCGCACCTGCCGCGACACCCGCCGCTCCCGAGCCAACCCCTGCCGAAACGATCGGCGAAGAGGAATTAACCGTGATTGCCGCGGCGATAGCGGCCTACCTGGGCGTCCGCGCCCATATCCGCCAGATCCGCCTGGTCAGTTCCAGCGCCTGGGCGCAGGAGGGACGCGTCTCGATTCAGGCGTCGCATCGCCTGCATTGACCGCATCGCCTGCATCGACAAGCGCCGCGTGGAAAAGGGAATGAACCCGTGAAGCTGAAAATCACCATCGATCAGAAAACCTACGAAGTGGACGTGGAGCCTGCCGAGCCGGAACCCGCCGCTGCGCCGTTGCGCGGCTACCCGATCGAGCCGGCGCAGGTTCGTCTGCCCGCGGCCGCCGCGCCCGCTGCCCCGCCCGCCGGCGCCGCTCCGGTCAACGAGGAAAAGGTCTGCCGCAGCCCGGTTTCGGGTATCGTCGTCCGCGTGGTGGCCCAGCCCGGCCAGAGCCTGCAGGCCGGTGACGTTCTTCTCGTGCTGGAAGCCATGAAAATGGAAACCAATATTACCGCCCCGATTGCCGGCAAGGTCGCCGCCATCAAGGCCAAGCAGGGAGACGGCGTGCAATCGGGCCAGGTTGTGGTGGAGTTTGAATGATGAGTCTCGAACAAGTTCCCGGATTTTTGTTTTTCGATCATGTCGCCGTCTCGGTGAAGCCCGGCGAATTGGAAACCCACGTGGAAGCCTATCGCGCGCTGGGTTTCACGGAGGTGCACCGCGAAGACGTGCTCGGCGGCGACCAGGTGCGCGAAGTGCTGCTCCGCATTGGCGCCGGTCCCAACCTGTTGCAGTTGCTCGAGCCGCTCAACCCCGAATCGCCGGTGGCCAAGCAGATCGAAAAGAACGGTGGGCGCGGCGGATTGGCTCACGTTGCCCTGCGCGTGGCCGACATTCACAAGGCTTTCGACTACATGCGCCAAAACGGCTTTAAGCTGATCGATAAGGCGCCGCGAAAAGGTTCGCGCGGCACCACGGTCTTCTTCGTCCATCCCAAAACCACCGAAAAGGCGGCCTTCGGCTACCTCATCGAAGTGGTCCAGGAGAACAACCATGCCGGACAGCAAGCCTGAAGCGGTCGCGGGCGCCGAGATTCTCAACTTGACCTCGGATTTCCCGCCGGTAGCGGCAGCAGATTGGGACGCCGCCGTCCGCGCCGATCTGAAAGGCGTCGATTACGACAAGAAACTCGTCTGGCGAACCGACGAAGGTCTGGCCGTGCGCCCCTACTACCGGCGCGAAGACCTGGCCGCCCTCGAATCCCAAACCCGATCCGCGCCCGGCGCGTTCCCCTTCGTCAGGGGCAGCGGTCAGGCGTGGCAGATGGCCGAAACCGCCAGCCTCTCGGAAACCGCGATTCGCGCCGACCGGTGGCACGACGCCGGCGCCAATGCCATCCAGGAGCTCGCCTGGGCGCTCGCCCAGGGGGTCGAACGGCTCAGCCAACGCCCGGCAGGTCAATCCGTGGACGAAGCGGCCCGCGCCATTGAATTCGTCTTCGCCGCCGGCTCGGCGTATTTCCTGGAAATCGCCAAGTTCCGCGCCGCCCGCCTGCTTTGGGCGCGCGCCGTCGAAGCCTTTGCGCCCTCCAGCCCTGCCGCCGGCCTGATGCGCCTTTCGGTGCGCACCTCTCGCCTCAACAAAAGCATCTTCGATCCCTACACCAATCTGCTGCGCGCTACCACCGAAGCGATTTCCGCCGCGATCGGCGGCTGCGACCGGCTCGCGGTGGAACCTTTCGGTTTCGACGCCCACCTGGCCGCCAACGTCCATCACATCCTGCGCGAGGAAGCACACTTGGGCGAAGTGGCCGACCCGGCGGGCGGTTCCTATTACATCGAAATCCTGACCGATTCGCTCGCCCAGGCCGCCTGGAAGCTGTTTCAGCAAATCGAAGCCTCCGGCGGTTTCGGCGCCGCGGTCGCCGCGGTCGCTCTCTCGAAGGCCCTCGCCAAATCCCGCGCGGCGCGCCAAAAAGCCGTCTCCTTGCGCCGCCGCACACTGGTCGGCGTCAACAATTACCCCGACCTGACCGAGAAAACTTCGAACGTGAAGCCGCCCGCAACCGATGCCCCGCGCCTGGCCGCTCCCTTCGAAAAAATCCGCCAGCGAACCGCCCGCCACGCGCAGGCCACCGGCCTCTATCCCAAGCTGCTCCTGCTCACCCGCGGCGACGTTAAAATGCGCGGCGCCCGCGCCAACTTCATCCTCAACTTTTTCGGTTGCGCCGGCTTCGATATCGACCAATCTCCGGACTACGCCGGCACCGGCGCCGACCTCATCGTGCTCTGCAGCTCCGACCCCGAATACCTGGCGCTGGCCCAGGAAGTCTGCCCGGCCGTGAAAGTCCCCGTGATCGTCGCCGGCAATCCCAAAGATCAAATCGAGGCCCTGAAACAGGCCGGGGTCGCGGGCTTCGTCCACGCGCAAAGCGATGCCGTCCAAACCCTCACGGATTGGCAGAATCGCCTGGGACTAGAGGAATAACTATGTCGGCGTTATTGTTTGCGCCACAGCCGCCTGCGGGTGGGACAGACGATCGTTTTTTGTCGTCTGTCGAGCGGTTCGCCTGGCGAGGGATTGACAGACCACAAAAACCCACCTCTGACCCGAAACTTGGCTCAACCCAAATTCCACGATGCGTAATCACTTATGACGCAGTGCTTGAGTCGAAAGAATAAATCATGAAACCGGATTTTTCGAAGATCGATTACCGCTCGGCCATCCCCAACCCGCCGGCCCACGCGGGTGCTCAGGAATCCACCTGGATGACCGCCGAGCAGATTCCGGTGAAGCCCTATTACACCGCCGGCGATCTCTACGCTATGGAGCACCTGGGCTACGCCGCCGGCCTTCCGCCCTTCCTGCGCGGTCCCTATTCCACCATGTACACCCTGCGGCCCTGGACCATTCGCCAATACGCCGGCTTCTCCACCGCCGAAGAATCGAATGCGTTTTATCGCCGCAACCTGGCGGCCGGGCAGAAGGGCCTCTCGGTGGCATTCGATCTGGCCACCCACCGCGGCTACGATTCCGACAACGAACGCGTGGTCGGCGACGTGGGCAAAGCCGGCGTGGCCATCGATTCGGTCGAAGACATGAAGATTCTCTTCGACCAGATCCCGCTCGGCCAGATGTCGGTTTCGATGACCATGAACGGCGCCGTGCTGCCGGTGATGGCGTTTTACATCGTCGCCGCCGAAGAACAAGGCGTGCCGCCGGCCGCGCTTACCGGGACCATTCAGAACGACATTCTGAAGGAATTCATGGTCCGCAATACCTATATCTATCCGCCGGCCCCTTCCATGCACATCATCGGCGATATTTTTCGGTATTGCGCCGCCAACATGCCCAAGTTCAACTGCATCTCGATCAGCGGCTACCACATGCAGGAAGCCGGCGCCACGGCCGATATCGAGCTGGGCTACACTCTGGCGGACGGCCTCGAATACCTGCGCACCGGCATTGCCGCCGGCATGGATATCGATAGCTTCGCCCCGCGCCTGAGCTTCTTCTGGGGCATCGGCATGAACCATTTCATGGAAATCGCCAAAATGCGGGCGGGGCGCGTGCTGTGGGCCAAGCTGGTCAAGAGTTTTCATCCCAAGAACGCCAAATCCATGGCGCTGCGCACCCATTGCCAGACTTCCGGCTGGAGCCTCACCGCGCAGGATGCCTTCAATAACGTGACCCGCACCGCCGTGGAAGCGCTCGCGGCCGCGCTCGGCCACACCCAATCGCTCCACACCAACGCGTTCGACGAAGCCATCGCCTTGCCCACCGATTATTCGGCGCGCATCGCCCGCAACACCCAAATCTATCTGCAGGAAGAAACCGCCATCACCCGCGCCATCGATCCCTGGGCGGGCAGCTATTACGTCGAGAGCCTGACCCATGAACTGGTGCACAAAGCGTGGCATCATATACAGGAAATCGAAAGTTTGGGCGGCATGGCCAAAGCCATTGAAACCGGGGTGCCGAAGATGCGCATCGAGGAAGCCGCCGCGCGGCGGCAGGCGCGCATCGATTCCGGTAAAGAAACCATCGTCGGAGTGAATAAATATATCGCCGCCGAGGAAACCGCCATCGATACCCTCGAAGTGGATAACCGCGCCGTGCGCGAGAGCCAGTTGCGGCGCCTGGCCGAAATTCGCGCCGCGCGCAACCCGCATGCCGTCGAAGAGGCTCTAGCCGCCCTGATCCACGCCGCCGAAACCAAGACCGGCAACCTGCTGGAACTCGCCGTCGGAGCCGCCCGCGCCCGCGCCACGCTCGGCGAAATCTCCCAGGCGCTCGAAAAGGTTTACGGCCGCTACCAAGCCACCAATCGCACCATCTCGGGCGTCTACTCGGCCGAAAGCCAGACCGACCCCGAATTCCGCAAGGCGTCCGGCCTGGCCGAAGAGTTCGCCCGCGAAGAAGGCCGCCGCCCGCGCATTCTGGTCGCCAAAATGGGGCAGGACGGCCACGACCGCGGCGCCAAGGTAATCGCCACCGCTTTCGCCGATTTGGGCTTCGACGTCGACGTCGGCCCGCTCTTCCAGACCCCCCGCGAAGCCGCTCGCATGGCCGCCGAAAACGACGTCCACGTGCTCGGCGTTTCCACTCTGGCGGGCGGCCATAAAACCCTCGTTCCCGAGCTGATCGCCGAACTGCGCCGCCTCGGCCGCGAGGACATCCTAGTCTTCGTCGGCGGCGTCATCCCTCCCCGCGATTATGGATTCCTCGAAAAGGCGGGCGTCGCCGGCGTCTTCGGCCCCGGCACCGTCATCCCAATCTGCGCGCAGCAAATCCTCCGCGCCCTGATGGGGACTCCGCGTGCCGCGTAGTTTGCATTCGTTTGCAAAGCGCAGGAATGCATGCGGCAACCGCTCCCTGACGGTCGCGGCCCTGACTGGCGGCATCACAGCTCGGGTCAGAGCCGCGACCGTCAGGGAGCGGTTGCCGGAACACTTTTCATCTGCCCCACGGGCCAGTCATGCCCGGTATTGACACTCCGCTTCGCCGCCGGCGCCTTTCGCTCGAGCGCTACCTCGAAGGCATCCTGGCCCGCGACCGCGTCGTTCTGGCCCGCGCCATCACCCTGGTCGAAAGCGACCTGGCTGCCGATAACGCCCTCGCCGCGCGCCTGCTCGACGCCATCCTCCCGCACAGCGGCAATTCCCGCCGCGTCGGTATCACGGGTGTGCCCGGCGTCGGCAAAAGCACCTTCATCGACGCCCTCGGCATGCACCTGATTCGCCAGCGCGGCGAGCGCGTGGCCGTCCTCAGCATCGATCCTTCCAGCCCCATTTCTAAAGGCAGCATCCTAGGCGACAAAACCCGCATGGAGCGCCTGAGCGTGGAAGAGAACGCCTTCATCCGCCCCTCGGCCACGCGCGGGCATCTGGGCGGAGTGGCCCGCCGCACCCGCGAAACCATCCTGCTGTGCGAAGCCGCCGGCTTTGAAAACGTGCTGGTCGAAACCGTCGGCGTGGGCCAATCGGAAACCGCGGTTCGCTCCATGACCGATTTTTTCTTGCTCCTCATGCTGGCCGGCGCGGGGGACGAGTTGCAGGGAATGAAGCGCGGCATCATCGAGATGATCGATGGCATGGCCATCAATAAGGCCGATGGCGACAATCGCCGCCGTGCCGAACGCGCCCGCGCCGAATACGCCGGAGCCCTGCACTTGTTCCCCGCGCCCGCCGATGGCTGGCTGCCGCCCGTTATCACCTGCTCCGCCCTGGACGGCTCGGGCATCGCCGAAATCTGGGAAATCGTCCTGCGCCACCGCGAGCACATGCAGGCCGCCGGTCATCTCGCCCGCCGCCGCAGCCGCCAGGCGCTCGAGTGGATGAAGGAGCTCATCGCGCTCGGGCTTGAGGATTCCTTCCGCCGCCACGCCGCCGTCGCCGCCCGCATGCCCGAGCTCGAAGACGCCGTCTCGCGCGGCCAGGCCACCCCGTTCGCCGCCAGCCGCGAATTGCTCGATCTTTTTCATCGCAAGGAGAAGTAAGTTACCTCATGTCCCTTCCATTCGCTCGCCTGACCGCGGAGGAGGCCGCCGGGCACATCCGCCATGCCCAGACCGTGGGTTTCAGCGGATTCACTCCAGCCGGCGCGGCCAAGGCCATCCCACTGGCGATCGCCTGCCTTGCCGAACGGGAACACGCCGCCGGGCGCGATTTCCAGATCGGCGTCCTCACCGGCGCCTCTACCGGCCCCTCCCTCGATGGCGCCCTGGCCTCCGCCCATGCCATCAGTTTCCGCACCCCTTACCAGTCCAGCCCCGAGCTGCGCGAGGAAATCAACCGCGGCGCTACCCGCTTTGTCGACATGCACCTTTCCATGCTGCCCCAGATCGTGCGCTACGGCTTTTTGGGGCCGGTCCATTGGGCTGTGGTGGAAGCCTGCGACGTTACCGCCGGCGGCGGCATCGTCCTCACCACCTCGGTCGGCGCCGCCCCCACTTTTCTCGATCGCGCCGAAAAGGTCCTGATTGAGCTCAACCGGCGCCATCCTCCGCAGTTGCTCGGCATGCACGATATCTATCAGCCGCTCGACCCTCCGGCGCGCCGCGAGATCCCCATCTACAGCGCTTCGGACCGCATCGGCGCGCCGCTCGTCACCGTCGATCCCGAAAAGATCGTGGGCATCGTCGAAACCGACCTCGAAGACGAAATCCGCGGCTTCGACAAACCCACTCCCGCAACCGAAAGCATCGGCCGCAACGTGGCCGATTTCCTGGTGGCCGAAATGCGCGCCGGCCGCATCCCGCCGCAGTTTCTGCCGCTCCAATCCGGCGTCGGCAATATCGCCAATAGCGTGCTCGGCGCGCTCGGCCGGCATCCCCATATTCCCGCCTTCGAAATGTATACCGAGATCGTGCAGGACGCCGTCGTTCCCCTGCTCGAAAGCGGGCGCTGCCGTTTTGCCTCCACCTGCGGGCTCACCCTCAGCCCCGAGATCATGCGCCGCGTCACCGCCAATCTGCCCTTCTTCCGCCCCCGCATTCTCATGCGTCCGCAGGAGATCAGCAACCATCCTGAAATCGTGCGCCGCCTGGGAAT
This sequence comes from Bryobacteraceae bacterium, assembly GCA_049511335.1. Classification (GTDB taxonomy): domain Bacteria; phylum Acidobacteriota; class Terriglobia; order Bryobacterales; family Bryobacteraceae; genus JBEKYD01. The sequence goes on from JBEKYD010000003.1 coordinate 16,986, forward strand.
CGTTTCCATGAACACCGCCATTGAGGTGGACCTGTTCGGCAACGTCAACTCCACTCACGTCATGGGCCGGCAGATCATGAACGGCATCGGCGGCTCCGGCGATTTCACCCGCAACGCCTACCTTTCGGTTTTCAGTTGCCCCTCCACCGCCAAGGGCGGCAAGATTTCCGCCATCGTGCCCCTAGTTACCCACGTCGATCACAGCGAGCATTCCGTGCAGGTCGTCATCACCGAACAGGGCGTAGCCGACCTTCGCGGCCTCGACCCGCATGAGCGCGCGCGCCTCATCATCGACAACTGCGCCCATCCCGATTATCGCCCCCAATTGCGCCAATACCTGGAGCTGGTAAAGCAGGGCCACAGCCCCCAGTCCCTGTCCCTGGCCTTCGCCATGCACCGCCAGTTCGATCGCACCGGCACCATGGCCAACTTGGTCTGGGAACAGTGGCGCTGACCAGCCATGGGCCGCGCCCCGGGAGCCTCGCCCTTGATGTCCCCTTCCGGATATGACCGATCGACCATGACAAGCCACGCTGTTCGTTACTACATCACGGACCGCCGCGCCGCCGGCGGGGAGGAGGCGGTGCTGGAGTTCATCGCACGCGCTATGGAGCGGGGTGTCGAGCGCATTCAGATTCGTGAGAAAGATCTGCCGGCGCGGGAGCTTTGCCGGCTGGTGCGGCGCGCGCTGGCGCTGCCCAACCCGCTCGGCACGGAAATCCTCGTAAATGCCCGCGTAGATGTAGCCCTGGCCGCCGGAGCGCACGGTGCGCATTTGCCAGCGCACTCCATCGCCCCTTGCGAATACCGCCGCATTGTGCCGCCGGGATTCCGGATTGGCGTGTCGACGCACTCGTTGGAGGAGCTTCGCGCGGCGGAGGGGGAAGGCGCCGATTTCGCGGTCTTCGGCCCGGTTTTCGCCAGCGCGTCCAAACCCGGCTACGGACCGGCGCTCGGTTTGGAGAAGCTGCGCGTTGCCGCGGCCGCGGTGAGTATTCCCGTGCTGGCGCTGGGCGGAATCACAGAAGAGAGGATCCCCGATTGCCTGGCTGCCGGCGCCGCGGGCGTTGCTGGGATTTCGTTGTTCCAAGGCCATTGAGGCTCGCACTAGCGGCGCCCGTGGGGCAGGCGCCACGCCTGGCGCCAATTGTGAATCGGCGTTTCGCGGGCCGCTGAGAAACTGCCGAAAGCGGGTTACCAACCTGCCTCACAGTCACCAGCCATCCGTAACCGTAATTTGCGAGCCCCAGCAAGTACTCAGTTTGGCAATTACGGCCACATAATCAGCGATCGCCGTACCCGGCCGGGCCGAAGCCAGAGGGAGCGGTCGCTGAATACGTCACCGTAATTGCGAAACCGAATACTCACCAATGGTCTTCAGTCGCACCGCAATGCCTCCAGCGGATCGACGCCAGCGGCGCGCCGGGCGGGAATGTAGGCGGCCGCCGCCGCGGTGAGCGTCAGCACGGCTACAGCGGAGGCGACCACCGCGGGGTCGAAAGCCCCGACTCCGTAAAACTGGCTTTTCACATATCGCGAAAGAGCGAAAGCGGCCGGCACGCCGGCGCCGAGACCCACGCCCAGAATCCAGACCAGCTCGCGCATCACCATGGCGCGAATGCGGGCCGGAGGCGCGCCCAGCGCGATGCGAATGCCGATTTCCCGCGTGCGCCGCGCAATGCTGTAGGCCATCACCCCATACAGGCCAAGCATCGCCAGGCCGGTGGCCAGCGCGGCGAACACCGCGGCTAAGTCCAGCACCAGCCGGTCGTTGGTGATATCCATGCGAATCTGCTCGTCCAACGTGATCAGGTTCTTGGGTGGGATGTTGCGGTCGATTGCGACCAGGGTGTGGCGGATGGAGGGAATCGCTTGCGCGGCCGGCAGCACGGACCGGACGTAGAACGTCATCGCGCCGGGGTGGTCCTGCTGGCGCCAGGGAGTGTAGTAAAGCCGATGCGGCTTATCCTCTTTCACTTCGGAGTAATGGCTGTTTCTGACCACCCCGACGATTTCGATATTGGGCACAACTTTACTGCCGCCGCCTTTGGCGAACTTCCGGCCGATGGGATTGGCGCCGCCGAAAAAATGGCGAACGAATTCCTGGTTCACGATGGCCACCATGGGCGCGCCGATGTTGTCGCGTTCGGTGAATTCGCGGCCGGCCACGAGCGGCACTCCCATCTTGCCGAAGAAGCCGGGGCCGATCTCGTCTCGGTCGGAATCGGCATCGGCGTTGGGATCGCGCGAATAGCCTTCCACGGTGAGATTTCCACCGCTGTCGTCGCCGGCGAGGAGGGGGATGGTGGAAGCGGCCACGCCGCGCACGCCCGGAATCGCCGCCAGATCGCTTTCGAGGCGGCCGAGATAGGCGCGGTTCTGTTCCCAGGTGTAGCGGTTCAACTCGGGTGAGACCGTAAACGCGACCACGTTTTCCGTGCGAATTCCCAAGTCAATATGCAGGATGTTCACCAGGCTCTTGAGCAGCAGGCCGGTGGGAATGAGCAGCACCGCCGAAAATCCCACCTGGGCGCAGACCAGCGCGCGTCGCACGCGGGCCGAACCGCGGCCGGCCGAGCCGCGGCCGCCTTCGTCCTGCATGGTTGCCGACAAGCTGGTCCGCGATGCCTGCCAGGCGGGATAGAGCCCGAAGAGCACGCCGGTGACGAGCGACAAGCCCAACCCGAACAGCAGCACCGGCCATTCGAGGCGAGTAGAGAGGAAATGCCGCGAATCGGCGTCGATCTGCGCCAAGAGCAGCTTCTGGGTTACGCTGGCCAGCGCCAGTCCGGCGATGCCTCCCCCGGCAGCCAAAAGCAGCGCTTCGGTGAGCATTTGCCCCATCAGTTCCGCGCGGCTGGCGCCCAACGAAGCGCGAATCGCCAGTTCGCGCCGCCTTTCGGCCGACCGCGCCAGCAGCAAATTGGCGGCGTTAGCCAGCGCGATCAGCAGCACCAGCACCGTCGCGCCCATCAGAATCAGAAGCGGCAGGCGCGCGTTGTCTCGGGTCGAGCTTTTCCCTTGGCGGCCATCCACCAGGCTCAGGCGCGCCGCGCGCAGCCGGGCCAACCACGCAGGCGATTTGCCATGCCTGGTAGCCGCATCGGCTTCCATTTCGCCGGCGAAGGTCTGGTTCAGTCCAGCCGCTGCCCGCGCGCCGGTTACGCCGGGGCGGAGCCGGGCAAAGCAGTAAATCCAGTAATCGTTGTAGCGGTCGGTGCCATCCCAGCCGGGAGTCATCAAGGGCTTGAACGCGAGCGGCAGGTAAACGTCCGGAGTATCGCCCAAGGTGATGCCGTTGAAGCCTTCGCGCGCCACGCCCACCACGATGAAGATCTGCCCGTTCACCTGGATCGGCTGGTTGAGCAACTCGGTGCGGCCGCCCAACCGGTCATGCCAGTAGCCGTATCCGAGCACCGCGACCGGGTTACCGGCGCCGGGAACGTCATCGGCGGGAACCAGCAGCCGGCCGAATAGCGGCTCGACGCCCAACACCGGGAAATAGCCGCCCGATACCAGCATGGCATTACCCGGCACGGTTTGGCCGCCAATCGCCAGGCTGGCGGATGTGCCATAGAATCCAGCTACGCCCACCACGCCGATGGGGTGCTTTTCCAGGTCCCGAAAGACCTGGTGGTTGAAAACAAAGTCTTCCCCGCCGGCATTCTCGGTGCCGACGTGTCCGGTCTTGAATTCGGAAGGCGCCCTGAGCAGCACCAGCTCGTCCGGCCGCGGCACGGGCAGCGAGCCCAGCACCACCTGGTGGAGCAGGGAAAACACCGCGGTATTGGCGCCAATGCCCAATCCCAAAGATAGAATCACCGCCAGGCAGAAGAGCGGAGCCTTCCCCAGGCTGCGCAGAGCGAAACGGATGCGTGACATACCTTCTCAGACGCCGGATCGGGCGGGAACGTTGGCAAATTCGGTGAGGGTGGGACAGACCATCGTTCTTCGTGGCCTGTCCAGGTCCTTGCCAGGCCCAGCCGCTCGACAGACGACAAAGAGCGATCGTCTGTCCCACCGGGTTTCTCGCACGGATTAACTCAACCGGCCACCGGCCATTCACCCGACCGCGGATCGCTCATCGCGAACAGCCACTTGCTCGCTCTCCGGCTCTTGCTCCCTAAAAGTATCGTCGATGCGCAACGGCAGGCTAAACCAGAAAACCGAGCCTTCGCCTACCCGGCTCTCCACGCCGATGGTGCCGCCCATCAATTCCACCAGTTGTTTCGAAATCGCCAGTCCCAACCCCGTGCCGCCGAATCTGCGGCTGGTGGAGCTGTCCACCTGGCTGAATTTCTCGAACAGCAGGCCGAGCTTTTCCCTGGGTATCCCGATTCCCGTATCCTCCACGCGAAACTGCACCACTACGCGCTGCCCGGCGCCCGCCGCCCGGGTGACCGAGATGCTAACCATACCATGGCTGGTGAACTTGACGGCGTTACTTACCAGGTTGGTCAATACCTGGCGGATTCGGCCGGCATCTCCCACCAGGCGGAGCGGTAATCCCACTGAGCGGGACACTTCGAGGGAAAGCCCTTTTTCCGCAAAGGTGGCGGCGAACAGCTCCCGCACGTCGTCGATCAACTGTTCCAGTTGGAAGGGTTCGGATTCAATGGCAAGCTGTCCCGCTTCGATCTTGGAGAAATCCAGGATATCGTTGATCACCGTCAGCAGCGCGTGGCCCGAACTGCGCACCACTTCCACATACTCGTGCTGCTCCGGCGTCAGATCGGTATCTAGCAGCAGGCCGGCAAAACCGATTACCCCGTTCATGGGCGTACGGATCTCGTGGCTCATGTTGGCGAGGAACTGCGATTTCAGACGGGACGCTTCGAGCGCTTGGTCGCGGGCTTTCGCCAGATCGCGTTCGGTCTCGACCCGCACCGCGACTTCGCGGGTGAGGCGTTGGTTGGAAGCGGTCAATTCCGCCACCAGCCGTTCGGCACGCCCGGCGTGAATGGCGTTCAGCAGGAACGCCGCGGCAACCGCCAGCGTAACCGTCAAACATCCAAACAATACCGCCCAGGGCAGCCAGGTTTGGCTCGACTGGATGTAGTCCTGGGTCGGCGTGCAGACGATCAGCCAGTTCCGCATGCCCACCGTCAGGATGCGCCGATATTTGAGGTCTCCCGGCTGGGCCGCGGCCGTCTCGGAGAGCGGCTGGACCGAGGGGCTTTCGGAACGTGAGCGATGAAAGTAAAGCAGACGCTTGCCGGCGGAAGCCGACTCATCGTAGAACTGAATGTCGATGCCGACCGGGTTGAGATATCGTAACGCCCGCTCCAGCACGTCTTCCACTTGCACCAGGACCACGGCATAGCCCGCCAGTTCGGCCGTCGATCCGGCCGTGCGGGTGGGGCGCCTTACAGCAAGCAGGACCGGTACCGCGTAACCACTTCCGATCGGCTCCAAAATCTGGACTTTCCCCGTGGCAACCGGCCTTCCCTCGCGCAGCGCCTTCGCCAGAGCGTCGCGCCCTGACGCAGTGGAGGCCAGATCGAATCCCATCGCCAACATATTCCGGCCCGTCCGCGGACAGAGATATTCCACTGGAAAGTGCTCACTCCGCGCTTCGGCTCGTTGGAAAGTTCCCGGCATGCCCCGGCTGATGTGGGGCCACGGCGCACCTTCTTGTTTAAGCCGTTCTTCGAAGCGAGGACGATCCGCTTCCGTGACCAGGGGCACCCACTCCACAGCGCGAAGGCTGGGGTTGGATTCCAGGATCCGGGTGGCGAAATGCTCGAAATTGTCGCGGTCCAGAGGTCCTGGCAACTCTGCCAGACCCTGCACCAGTTTCAGAGCCGAAACATTGGCGTCGATCTCCCGCCGAATGGCGGAAACGCGGTTCTCCGCGCCGAGGTTCAGTTCGTTCCGGAAGACACCCTTCTGATAGGCACGCGCTATCTCGAAACGCAGCAGGCTCAGCACCCACCCCACTGAAATCACGAGCGCGACCAGGAAGAATCTCTTCCGTTTCGACCACCCAGCGCCACCACCTCGCGTGGCACGCATTAAGCTCCACGAGACTCTCGACTTCGCCACTCCCCAGGTCCTCGGCTAAACGGCAAGATAATCCGACCCGAGTATCGCGTAACGGCCCCAGCGGAGACAACAATTACCTAGGATAACGCTCCGGTACGGCCATTACACAGGTTCCGGGGCACTAACTCACAGCGATAGAGTTATATCCACGGCTCCTTAACCGGAGCGGGCGTCCATTTCGGTCCGCGGCCGTCAGGACGACTCGAGCGCGGCAAGGGGACGGCCGCCGGTTCCGGGACAGCTACTCGGCGAAGATTTCGCCCCGCGACAGCTCGACGGAACCGTCCGCGGTCGAGATAATGTCGCCCTCGATCTCAGCGAGCGCCGGCGGGCGGTACATGCACATCGCCTGAAGACGCGGGTCGATCAGCCAGATATTCTGTACGCCTTTGCCGGCGTACTCTTTCAGCTTTTCGATCACGACGCTCATCGCGTCGCTTTCAGAGAGGACCTCCACCACGAGGAAGGCGGCGTCCAAAAGGTATCTGGTCTTCGGCGCCTCCAGCAGAACACAGACATCGGGCAAGCGGTAGCGCGTGCCGGTAACGCTGGAGCGCAGTTCGGCGACGACCTTTAGGTGCGGATACTTCCGTCGCAGAGCGAAAAGAATATTGCTCTGAATCAGCGAATGCAGCCAGTCGCCCACGTTTCGCTCCACCAGGACACCGTCCACGAATTCCACGTCGGGGTCGTAGCGAGTGTTCAGGTATTCTTCGACCGATACTAACGGCGCATTTGGCAAAGCTGCCATGCCTCAAGTTTACTCCCTGCGCGCCTCTTCCAGCCGGTCGAACGAACCGCCGATGAGTTGTTTCCGTCGCTATAGTCCGAACCGGACGCTCACGCTGCCTTCCCCGGGAACTCGTTCGCTATCTGCGCAATCTTCTGGGCGATACCCTCGACTGGGAGAATATGATCTATATACCCGGTTCTTATGGCGCTTGCAGGCATATCCGACCACTCGGCTGTGTCGGGCGCCTGTGCGATAGTAATGCCGCCGGCTTCCTTGATTTCTCTCAGTGCTTCAGCCCCATCCGCATCCAGGCCGGAGACAATGACAGCGACTAGTTTTCCGCCCCAGTTCTGCGCCAGAGAACGCAGGAAAATTGTGATCACGTCGGGCCATCCCTTGGGTTTTGACATCGGCCTCAGACGGAACGTTCCCTCAAGAACCTGTAAGTCGCGACCGGCCGGGACGATGAAGACATGATTGGGCTGAATGGGTAAGCCTTCCGTGATCAGCTCAACCGGCATCTTTGTAGAGTGGGGAAGAATCTTGTGGAGCGCGTTGGACGTTCTTCTTGCGTGATTAACGATGACGACAGCAACACCCGTCTCGGGCGGCAGATGTTTCAGTAACTGGACATAGGCGGCGGAGCCACCGGCCGAGCCGCCTACGCAAACGATAGGAAAGTCTTTTGCGAAAGAGTTCATTTGCTCGCTCCCGCCCCTTTCCGTTCCGCATGTTCAAGGTACACAGCGCACCTGAAAGGAGGACCGGCTCCGACCTTCATAATTTACTCTTCTTGCGGGGAAGATGCGCTGCAAAGGTGGTTCCTTCCTCTTTACTCGATGTCACGGTGATCTTGCCGCCGTGGGCGGTCACGATTCCTTTGGTAATGAAAAGCCCGAGGTCGAGCCTGGCCTTCTCGCTTTGGATCGGATTCTCATCCTCCCCGCGTGGCAGCGGGTCAAAAACAGTGGCGATAGCATCGGGGGAAATAGCGCCTTCAGTATGAACGGAAAGGACTACTTCGTCACCCGCGCCTTTCGCCGCAACGTCAATCGCAGAGGTCCTCGATCCGCGCAGGACCGCGTTGCCGATCAGGTTTGACAGAACCTGCCCGACGCGGGCGCGGTCCCATTCCCCTTCAAGATCGCCAGACGTTTCGATCGAAATCCTTCGGCCGGGGTGCGCGGCCTGAACTTCCTTTACGGCCTCCTGGACGGCGCTTCCTATTTCCATCGGAGCGGGCGCAATCGGCATTTCCTCGTGGAGATGGATACGGACGGCATCAATCAGGCCGGAAACGAGCCGGTTGATGAGGGAGGCGCTGGTCTCGATCTGGGACACCAGGGAGGCCTGCTCGTCGTCAAGCTTGCGTCCCGTTAACAACGCCTGGGCAGAGTTGTGTACCGCCGCGAGCGGACCGCGGAAATCGTGAACAAGAGTCCCGACGAACAAGCCTCCGGAATGAGTGAGTTTTTGGGTGAAACGGCCCAGGGATTCAGTCATGACCTGGTCGATGGCTTCGTTAAACCTCAGCAGGTCCGGAAGAATGTCCGCCGCATCGGCATTAGCCCACTCAGCTCTCCACAGCTTGATCACACTTGCACGCAGGGCGCGAAACTCGGAGACCATCTCGATCGTATCGAAGCCTCCCGTAAACCGAAGGGCGGCATGGGTTTCGGCGGCGCTGTCATGCGCTCCTCCCTCTTTCGGGCCCCGTCCTTTGGCTTTCTCGCTCCGCTCCCGTTCGGTTTCGGAGGTCTCAAGATCGTCTGCAATGAACCGAAGCAGGCCTATAATGTGATCGCGCAGCGCGGACCGGTCCATATGCGCGGCGGAGGGCAGATATGTCTGCGCGAATGCTTCCCATTCCGCGACGATGACGTCCTCGTTTGACCGGATAAATGCCGCTAATTCCATGGTGAAATTCTCCTGGAGGTGAATACCACCCGACAAAGGACTTTTGCCCGCTATTTGCCGTGCTCTTCCAGTATGGACCAATTGGCGGGGCTAGCGGCTGAGGCCAGCAGGCAAATAGGGAGGCAAATGGGGAATTATTGCGCAAGAAACGAGCGCGATTAATCCCGGTAAGTCCCGTCCACGTCAGTTTGACGAAAAGCGCCCAAGCCGCTCGGTTGGCGCGCGTGGAGCCCACGCGGCGCTGACTCAAGCATCCAGGTCTGCCAGGCCAGCCGCTCGCCGCGAGTGTGACAATAGCTTCAGTGCGGTACCATGTTTCACGCCATGCATCGCAGAGATTTTATGAGGTGCGCCGCGGCGGCTGGGGCGGGTTGCCTTCGGTTGACGGCGCAGGCGCCGGAAACGCGCATCGACGTTCTGGTGGACGAGCCGGTCGGCACGATTGCACCGGAAATCTACGGGCACTTCGTGGAGCATTTGGGCGGTGTCGTATACGACGGCATTTGGGTCGGCGAGCGCTCCAGCGTTCCCAACGTCAACGGCATCCGCAAGGCGCTGGTGGATGCGCTGGCGCGCGTCAAGCCCGGGGTGGTGCGCTGGCCTGGCGGCTGTTTCGCCGATCAGTACGACTGGCGCGACGGAATCGGGCCGCGCGACAAGCGTCCCACCCGCACCAACTTTTGGGTGGACTCGGCCGAGTGGCCGAAATCCGCGCGCAAAGATGGGCCGCAGCGCTACGATCCTAACCAGTTCGGCACGGTGGACTTCGTTCGCTTCTGCCGCCTGGCCGGCGCCGAGCCCTACTTCGCGGCCAATGTGCGCAGCCTGCCGGCCGAGGAATTCTGGCACTGGGTGGAGTACTGCAACTCGCCGGCGAACGCCGACACTTTGTCTTCCCAGCGCGGCGCCGATGGCGAACCCGCGCCGCTCAACGTGCGCTTCTGGGGGGTGGGCAACGAATCCTGGGGCTGCGGCGGCAATTTCGATCCCGAGGATTACGCCACCGAATTCGGCCGCTACACGGCCTGGGCGCCGAATTACGGCGTGAAGCTCGGGCTGGTGGGCAGCGGGCCGAACGATGGCAATACCGATTGGACGCGCCGCTTCTTCTCGAAAGCCGCCAAGACCGGGTCCCTCGGCCGCGTCTCGGGATTCGCCATGCACCACTACGCCTGGAACGCCAGCGGCGGCCGCACCCACGATTGGGCCGGCGGCAAAGGCGACGCCGTGCGCTTCGACGCCGAGCAATATTACGAGATCCTGCGCGAAGCCGACCTGATGGAAAGCTTGATCGCCGCCCATTGGGACGCCATGGCCGAAGCCGATCCGCGCCACCGCGCCAAACTGGTGGTGGACGAGTGGGGCGCCTGGTATGCCCCCGGCACCGAACCGTTCGCCGAAGCGCTCCTCGGGCAGCAGAATACCCTGCGCGATGCCGTGCTGGCCGGTATGACGCTCGATACTTTCAACCACCATGCCGATAAAGTGGCCATGGCGAACGTGGCGCAGCTCGTCAACTGCCTGCAATCGCTGTTTCTGGCCCACGAGGACAAATTCTGCGTCACGCCCACCTATCACGTTTTCGATCTGTACACGCCGCACCACGGCGCCCAGTCCCTGCGCACCGTGGTTTCGGCGCCCGCACTGCACTATAGCCGCAACGGCGCGCCCGCCACGCTGCGCGGATTGAGCAGCTCCGCCTCAGTAGCCAACGGCCGGGTGACCGTGACCGTCACCAACCCCTCGCTCGACCAGCCCGTGGAAACTGAGCTCGCGGTGCATGGCGGAACGCCGCGAGCCGTAGCGGGAATCGAACTATCCGCCGCCGACCCCCACGCGCACAAGACGTTCGAGAACCCGCGCGCCGTGGAACCGAAGAAGGTAGACATCAGTTTGAAGGGGGGATCGATCGTCCATAGCTTCCCGCCAGCGTCGGTAACGCGATTGACGGTGGAAATGTGATCTCTGCCTGGGGAATGCCACCCAGTTTCACTGGCCGCCGCGGCGTAATGTGTGGGGCGGCGATCAGCGTGGCGCGTGGCGCGAGTGGCCGGGGCAACCGTCTGACGGGGCTCACGGTGTGGGCGGACTACTTCCAACCGGTGCGTGACACACTCGGGATGGCGCCGTGGGCCAGATCAACACGTCGGCGACTATACGTCTTTGTGTCCCAAATCCCATCACGCAATTCCCAACATGGCGTTCAGAAAGCCGACCAGGTACTTCCAGACGAGATAGTAGATGATCATCAGCAGCGGCAGGGGCAGGAGAACAAACGGAGTTGCGCCCGCCAGAAACTCGAAGCCGAAGACTCTGGCCGCAACCAGGGCCAGTGGGAACAACACTGCCGGCACAATGGCACCATGGATTCCTAGGGGCAGGCGACGATGCCCGTGCATTGCCACATAGACGATGTTCCAGAGGCCCCATATGGCGGGCACGAGCGCCAGTGGGAAAACGAGGACGCGCTCCAGTGGAAACTCCGGGTTGTAACCGAACCGGATGACAGCAAAGACCACGAAAACTACCAGCAGAAAGATTGTCGGGATCATTATTCCCGCCATATAGGCTCGTAGATAGGGATGTGTATTCATGACAGTCTCTCCTTTCAACACTGCAACAGCATCCATGGAATCACCCGCGGAAAGGTGATCAAGGCGGCGGCGGCCACTCCCGTCAGTACGAAATCGAACCAGGGCGCGGAAGCGGGTCGGCGGTCGAGGCGCCGGAGCATCAGCGGCCAAAGGTCACGTCGCGGATCCCGCGCTTCAATCGGCGGCAGGGCGGCCCGCAGGAGGGAACGCAGTTTCTCGTATTCGGGTTCGTTCATGGTTCAATTCCCACTTTCTTCAGTTTGCTCCGGAGCCGCTGGACCGCCCGAAACTCGCGCGATTTCACCGTGCTGAGCGATATGCCGAGGGCGCTCGCGATATCGCCGTAGCTCTTCTCTTCGATCAGGGCCAAGAGGGCCACGGCCTTCAGTTTGGACGGCAATTGGGCGAAGGCGCGACGGATTGCCTGCCGCGCTTCTCGCCGCTCCGCTGAATCGGCGTTCAAAGGGCCGGGTTGCGCATCGAGCACGGCCTCCGAGACATTCACTTCCCGGCCCGCCGTGCGGAAGTGCTCCATGCTCAGATTGGTCGCGATGCGTCGCGCCCAGGCTCCAAAACTGCGGCGTGAATCGAATCGCGCGTGCGCGCGGAAGATGCGCCAAAATGTCTCCAGCAGCAAGTCCTCGGCGACGCCCGGATCACGGGTGAGGCATACGATCCAGTTGTATACATCCCGCTGGTGGGTTCGGAAGAGTTCCTCGAACGCATCAACTTCGCCCGACGCGAAACGCTGGAGCAGATCCATAACTGTCTCCACCACCCTTACCGAATGAGGCGAGGGAAAGTTGCATATTTCTTGTCGCCAGCAACCATCGGACCCTGTGCGGGGGTACCGCAGCGCGGTAATCGGGGGCGGGGATGGGGACGGGACGTTTCCAAGGTCTTTCAGCGACTCTCCCTGTGAAAAGCCCCTCCTTGCTCGGCTGGCTCGTTATGGCTCGGAGGATGAATCAGGGGTTCCCCGGAGGGGGCCCCAGACAGACCGCATGTTCCCACCTGGTCAACCTCAGACAAAAGCTGCCCCGTGACAGGGTCTGCTCGGCGAGGCAGACGTTCCCAAGGAAACGTGCCCTTTCGGTAAGGATGCGCGCCGCAGTTTCGCTGGTTGCCCCATTTCCTGTCGGTCAGCCTTCTGCCTCTCCAGCGAACAGATTGAGCTGGTAGGCTTTCGTGAGGTTCGGAAACAACCTGGCGAAGACGCGAAAGCCGGCTCGCATCGGCAAGGAAAGGCGTAGCCTCAAAGAATCGGGGATGTCCGCCAGGGTGCGGGATTCCACCAGGCGCAATCCGATCTTCCAGCGCTCAATCTCCCTCGGGTCTTCGCATGCCCATGTGAAACGGGCCTCTAGTTTGTGGCGCGCGTGGTCTTTGTTCTCATAGCTTAGCGCTTTGAGGGTGGCTGTGTCGAAGGCGATGCTTACGCGCAGGAAGTTGGCTGCGATCTGCGCCAGCGCCGCCTTGACCTCCGGCTCTGTCAGGTAGATGAATACTGCCTCCGCGACGAAGCAATACGGTCCGGGGCTCTGACGCACCGCGGCCATCCAACCTGGATCGAGAATCGATGCGGCCAGAGTCATGCGCCGCCCGCTATCGGTGAAAAACCTCCGCCGCAGTTCTACGGTGTCCGGAAGATCGAGGTCGAACCAGTGCAGGGCGCCATTGTCGAGCCGTTCGAAACGGGTGTTGAGTCCGGCGCCGATCTCGACCACGGTTCCTTCCGGATGGCGGCGAAGAAAATCCTTGACCCACTCGTCGAACATCGCGGTCCGCAAGGTACAACCCACGACCCGCCGCCTTTGGTTGAATCTTCGGAAATCCCAATCGATGGATCGCACAATTTCGACGGCCTTCGGATCTTTCAGGATCGGACGCTTCCCGAGGGTGTCGAGGGCGCGGGCGTATAGCGGCACCAACAGTGTCTCCTGCACCTGGCCGAGTTGGATGGATTGTATCGACGCCATGTTCATCGCATTATCAAATCAAATATAGCTCGCGTCAACGGACGCGATTAGGCGCGCCTATTGTCATTCGGGGCTCCCCGGGAACAGCCCGCATGTTCCGACGTAGTCAACCCCAGACAAAGGGCCGCCCGGCGAGGCAGACGTTCTCAAGGAAACACGCGGCCTGTCCCCACGTTCCCAAACGGTTTGCGCCGCGCCTCGGCTTTCAGGCCGGCGTTTCTAACTTTCCCCGAAATCTGCACAAGTCTGCACAAGCCGTAGCCCCGGCGATCTTGTCGCCGGTGCCTTTCTCCGCCCTCGCCAAAACTCGGGTCACAGAAGTTCGAAATGTTCTTTAACTGCACTTACCCCTTTCCTTTCATTGCCTCCCAGCCACCCCGCCGATCCCAGGCACCCCGTCCGCGCACGCTCGCGATGTGATCCGCTCCGGTGGCACCATCCACGGCGCCATCGCCATAGCCAACGTTCTCCGCAAGGATGTTCTCGCCTGGCGCCGCGAGCTTCCTCATTTCGCCGCCGCCCTGGAGCAAGCTTTCTCCGAGCGCGATCTGATGCACCGCGAAAGAGTCATGGCTCTGGTCGACCAGGCCTACCAAACCCTCGGCGACATCCTCCGCGACGACAAAGCTTCCCCCAGCGTCCAGTTCAAAGCCGCCAGATTCATCATCGAGCAAGCCACTCCCCACATCCCGTCCGAGCGGAACCCCCCTACTGCCGCTAAACCCGCCCCGGTAGGCGCACAAATGCCGCCAAATCGCGCAAAAATGCCCAACGCCGCCGATTTCGCCGGCTTCAGTGAGGAGTGCCCCTGCGGCAGCGGTAAGAAATTCACCGATTGTTGCCTCCCCAAGGTGCTTTCGGGCGCAGCCTGATCGTTCTCTCTGTGTCCCCCGGCGATTTCCCGTCCGCCGGCCCTGCGCTACACGGTTGTCCTGGAACGAGAAGCGGACGGCGGATACGTCGCCACCGTGCCGGCACCCCCCGGTTGCGTGTCCCAGGGCGACACTCGTGATGACGTTCTGAAGAACCGGTCGCGGCGTATAGTAGGGCGGACCCCCTGCCTGGTCCGCGCGGGACGCCCTCGTCCCGCACTTCTTCCCAAGAATCAGGTTCCCGCCGAAGAGCCGGCCAGGGGGCCGGCTGCGGGCGAGGGCGTCCGCCCTACGAATCATGCAGCCTTGCACCAGGGACGAAAGTGTGCGGCATTAGCCTGCGGCCCTGTTAGATGATGGAAGAATGACCCCTGAAGAGTTTCGCCAGGCCGGGCACCGGCTGGTGGATTTCATTGCCGATTACCGGGCTCAGGCCAGCCGGTTTCCGGTGATGGCGCGAACCGCTCCTGGCGAGGTGCGCGCTCAACTTCCCGCCGCTCCGCCGTGCGACCCCGAACCGTTCGAGGCGGTGCTCGCCGATCTGGAACGGATCGTTCTGCCCGGGCTCTCCCACTGGCAGCATCCCCGCTTCTTCGGTTACTTTCCCGCCAACAGCCTGCTATCGAGCGTGCTCGGCGACCTGGCCAGCACCGGCCTGGGCGTGCTCGGCCTGTCCTGGCAAGCTAGCCCGGCGCTCACCGAGGTGGAAGAAGTCGCTACCGATTGGGTGCGCCAGATGGTAGACCTGTCCCCGGCCTGGAGCGGCGTGATTCAGGACACCGCTTCCACTTCCACTCTGGTCGCCCTGCTGTGCGCGCGCGAGCGGGCCACCGATTTCAGCCTGACGCGCGGCGGCCTGGTTGGCGAGAAGTCCCCGCTAATCGTCTACACTTCCGCGCACAGCCACAGTTCCGTATCGAAAGCCGCGCTGCTGGCCGGCTTCGGCCGCGACAACGTCCGAATGGTGGATCACGATGCCGCTTACGCCATGCGGCCCGAAGCTCTCGAAGCCGCCGTCCAACGCGACCTCGAGGAAGGCCGCAGACCTTGCGCGGTGGTCGCCACGGTCGGCACCACCACTTCCACGGCCCTCGATCCGCTCGAAGCCATCGCCGCTATCGCCGCCCGCCACCATGTCTGGATGCACGTGGACGCCGCCCTGGCAGGCTCCGCCATGATTCTTCCCGAGTGCCGCTGGATGTGGCAGGGCGTGGAAGGCGCGGATTCGCTGGTGTTGAACGTGCACAAATGGCTGGGCGTGTCGTTCGATTGCGCGCTCTACTACGTGCGTTCACCCGAACACCTGGTGCGCGTCATGTCCACCAATCCCAGCTATCTGCAGACCGCCGCGGACGCGGTAGTCAAGAACTTGCGCGATTGGGGGCTGCCGCTGGGCCGCCGTTTCCGCGCGCTCAAGCTTTGGTTCGCCATCCGTGCGGAAGGCGTCGCCGGCCTCCAGGCCCGGCTGCGCCGCGACTTGGCCAACGCGCAATGGCTGGCCGGCGAAATCGCCAAAACCGCGAACTGGCGCGTGCTGGCCCCGGTGCCGCTGCAAACTCTTTGCATCCGCCACGAACCCGAAGGCTTGAGCGGACCCGATCTCGACCGGCACACCTTGGCCTGGGCCGACCGAATCAATCGCGGCGGGCAAGCCTATCTCACCCCAGCCATTCTCGACGACCGTTGGATGGTGAGGGTCTCGATCGGCGCTCTGCCCACCGAACGGGAGCACGTCGAAGCCCTGTGGCGGGTGCTGCGTAAGGAGGCGGAAATGGGCTCCGGCTACTGAAACGCCAGGCTGACCGCGCGGGCGAAGTTGTGTTACGCCGCCTTCCTCACCTCGGCGCGTGATCCAAGACCGAGGCCCGCAGCCAGTGAGTCTCGCCCCGCCATAAAGCCCTTCTATCCTCTACATACAGTAAGAAGGTTACAACCGGATAGGAGCACGTTGGTCTCCAGGCCGCCAGCGTGATAATTTGGACCGAGCCGGTAGAGTTGCAGCAACGCACGTTTATGATGCCATTCGGGGTGCTCAAAATCGTCCAGGCCGGTGACCCGGTTCTCCGCCGCGTTGCCCGGCCGGTAACGCCGGAGGAAATCCGCAGCCGCGAAATCGAGCAGCTTGTCGAGTGGATGCGCGAGACCATGCGCGACGCTCCCGGCGTGGGGCTCGCGGCGCCCCAAGTCGGGTTGCCGGTGCAACTCGCGGTTATCGAAGACCGGGCCGAGTTGCTCGCCTCCATGTCCCCTGAGCGGCTGGCGGAGCGCCAGCGCCGGCCGGTGCCGTTCCAGGTCTTGTTCAATCCGCGCATCGAGACCGGCGGCGAACAAGTGGAGTTTTTCGAAGGCTGCCTGAGCTTGGCCGGATTCAGCGCCATCGTCCCCCGATGGCTTCGCGTTAGCGTCAGTTGTCTCGACCATCGCGGCGAGCCTGTGACTTTCGGCGCCGAGGGATGGCACGCCCGGATCGTCCAACATGAAGCAGACCATCTGAACGGCACTCTCTACGTGGATCGAATGCGATCGCGATCGCTTACCACCCTGGAGAATCTGAACCGGCACTGGAACGGCCTACCCATCGGCGAGGCCCTGGCGCGGCTGCAAATGGCCGATTGAAGGCTGTCAGCCCGGCCCATTCAATGGGGAACCATCGCCTGCGCGATACTGATAATCGGTGACATTTGAGAGCGTCGCGGTCAATCTCCGCGAATCCTTTCGCATCATCGCCGCCAGCCGCTCCGCGGGCGAGTTGCGGGAACTGCCCGGCGTCAGCCTGGCTTCGGCCGGCACCACGTTTCAGATGTTCAATGCGGCTTTCCTGTCTTCCCCGGTGGAAAGCGACGTGGAACTGGCCCGGCGCGTGGTTCTTCCCTCGGTGCATTTCGACGCCCGCGGGCTCTCCTGGGCCTTCTGGGTCTGCGAAGACTTGCTCGGCTGGCGCGCTCAGCGCAAGTGCCGGCAGGTGTTCGAGCGCCAGGGCCTGCGCCATTCGGTGGACTTGCCCGGCATGATCGCCGAGCGCATCCTGCCTCCCCAGCGCCTGCTTCCTGAAATCGAGGTGCGGCGCGTCTCGACCTCCGCCGCCCGCGAGGGCTTCTGCGCGGTCGGGTCGGTATGTTTTCACGTGCCCATTCACTGGTTCCGCGAGGTCTTCGACGGCGCGGATGTATGGGACCGCTTTCGCGCCTACAACGGCTACGTCGATGGCGAAGTCGTCTCCACCGCGGCCATCGTTGCCGCCGGCGACGCGGTCGGCGTCTACAACGTCGCCACCCTCCCAGGGCACCAGCGCCGCGGCTACGGCGAAGCCGTCATGCGCTTCGCCCTGAATGAGGCCAAACGCGACCTCGGCATCGGCCGCAGCATCCTCCAATCCACCCCCGCCGGCCTCCACCTTTACGAGCGCATGGGCTACCGCACCGTCACCCGGATCTCGGTCTACGCGTCGTAGCGCCGGAACTCACGAAACGCGCCCAGGTTCGGCTATGCTAGTGCGAGAGGGGAAATCGATGGCTACGCCGGCACAGACTCCCGTTACACCTGCCCGCCTCATGCAATTTGCCTGGGGCTATTCCGTTCCACTGATGGTCGAAGCGGCCATCCAGCACCGTTTGTTCGACGTGTTGGACAGCGGGCCGAAAACCGCCGCCGAGCTTGCCGCCCAGGCGGCCATCTCCGAGCGCGGTACGCGCGCCGTGCTCAACGCCCTCACGGGGATCGAGCTGCTGAGCAAGGACCCCGAAGGGCGCTATTCGCTCACGGCGGAGAGCTCGCTCTTTCTGGTCAGCACCAAACCTTCCTTCATGGGCGGTATTATCAAACACACCAGCACCCAGCTATTGCCCAAGTGGCTCGAGCTCAACGAGATCGTCCGAACCGGCAAGCCTGCCACGAGCGTCAACAGCGAAGCGAGCGGCGCCGCGTTTTTCCACGATTTCGTGGAAGACATATTTCCCATGAGCTATCCCTCCGCGCAAGTGCTGGCGGACACGCTCGCCATCGGCGAGGCGGACGCGCCGGTGCGGGTGCTCGACATTGCGGCTGGTTCGGGAGTGTGGGGCATCGCGCTGGCGCAGCGCTCGCCGCACGTTCGGGTTACGGCGGTGGATTGGCCGGGCGTGCTGGATGTAACGCGCCGGGTTGCAACGCGCTTCGGGGTTGGCGACCGGGTGGAGACCAGGGCCGGAGATTTGTTGGAAGTGGATTTCGGCAGCGGCTACCAGGTGGCCACGCTTGGTCACATCTTGCACAGTGAGGGCGAGAGCCGGGGCCGCAAGCTGCTGGCCAAGGTTTGCCGAGCACTCGCGCCGGGCGGCACCATTGCCATCGCAGAGTTTCTGGTGGACGACGCCCGCGCTACCCAAAGCAGCGGATTGATCTTCGCCGTGAACATGCTGGTCAACACAGACGAAGGCGACACCTTCAGCTTCTCGGAAATCGTAGGGTGGCTGAAAGAGGCAGGCTTCGAGAACGCGCGGACCGTGGATGCGCCGGGGCCGTCGCCATTGATTCTGGCGAATAGAGCGTGACGGCGTCAGGGCCAGCAAAACTGCTCCGACGCGCTTACCTCTGCTGGCTCTGTCGCATTAATTGCCGAAGGTAGGCGTTGATCCGAGTCTGGTAACCTTCGCCCGCTGTCTTCAACCACACCACGACGTCGGAGTCCAGTCGAATCGTCACGCTGGTTTTCTTGGGCCGATAGAATTTTCCAATTACTGCATCCGGTGGGATCTGCCGGATCTCCGGGATGTCCGAGAAATCAATCTCGGAATCCGGCCGGGCTGCGAGCCTTTGAAGTTGCTTTCGTTTTTCAGGCGTTAGCTTGGGCATACAGTCTCCTTTCCCTCCGGGATGCAGGACGGGCCGAGATGATGCGTATCACCTCTTCGGAATCCTCGTCCCGATACGTATGTACAACGACGAAAATTGCGACGTCTTCAATCCACCCGATTGCGTGCCAGCGCTCCTCGCCATCCGTTATCCTCTCGACGAACGTCACACAACGCGGATCCTCAAAAACAAGTTGAGCTGTCTCGAATTCGATCCCATGTTTCCGCAGGTTGCTTTCGGTCTTTGCGCCGTCCCACTCAACCCGCATCTGTACTTACATTATCGTACAGACGGAGGCCGGTTGCGACGACATACAATGGTCCGGTAGGAAGCAATCGAGCATGATCGAGAAACCGAACATCCCCAAGTTTGAATCCGAGGCGGAAGAAGCGGAATGGTGGTACCAACACCGCGAGGAGACCGCACAGTGGATGGAGGAAGCCGCGGCCGCCGGGCAAACTACTACCCTGGCGAATGTTCTCGAACGCGCCATGCTCCTGCATGAAGCCCTGCGGCGTGAAGAGCGCGCGGGATAATTGGCAGCGGGTAGTTAGCGAAAGCTGGCGCCGTTGCGATTGCCGAGCTTGTAAGGCGATGGCCTGAGGGCGGTGATGCGGCTCACCAAATCGTACAAAATCAACTTACATAACAGGTGGCGCCTGGGCGGTTCCGGCAATCCCGCGCCCCTATCCCATGGGGCGTCTTATCGCCACTCATCCAAGGTGGGCGTACGAGCCTGCTCGCGCCATCCGCCCCTCACTGTGACTGCGTCAAAAGCTGCTGCACCTTCGCTTCTCTCGGCGCAAACATGTACACCAATTGGCCCGTGACCGTATCTCGCTCCGTCTGCAGCTTCCTCAGCTTCTCATCGGCTTCTTTCAGCATCCTCTTGATGCTTGGGTCGCCGGGTTTGCAGGCCTGCCTCACGCACCGGTCCCAGACCCCGTTGAGGACCTCCGTGGCCGCCACGAGCCCGTTGTTATACCGGTTGAGCTGATCCTGCAAGTGCGCAGAGTCTACTTCGATGCGTAACAGCTTGGCCTCAATGGGAATCTTCGCGTACCACCACCACGCAACCTTGTCGAACTCTTGGTACTGCTCGTCCATCTTGGAACGTTCCGCTTCCTCCTCGCGCCGCGCCGCCGCCGCCGATATGTCGAAGCTCGTCGTCTTGACGAACATGTTCACCGAAGTGTTCATCGCATTGAGCATTTGATTTGATTGTTCTTCGCGCTCTGCTGCAGGATATCCCTGCAAAGCTGCAGCCGTGCGTCGTTGATCAATTGCCGGTCGTTCATGCGCGCGCTGATCCACGGAATCAGCGTCGCGCTCAACAGTGAGCCGAAAATTAGCACCGTCAACGGGTGACGGAGCCAGGAGTGCTTCGTGTGAGTAGTCATGCGGCCCTCCGATTATCCGTTTGGAGGATATCATCCGGGATTTCCATGTTGCACTTCCGGATCCTGTTAAGGATACACCCAGCCGCCGTCCTTTGATCCCGCGACTGCGGCTGCGGGCTGCATTTGTTCGTCCGAGAGCCGCCTTCAGAAAAATCTAGCCAAGGAAAATCTACCCCTCGAACCGCAAACACGCACGCCCCAGATAAATCTCGTCTCCGGCCCGCAGGCGCTCGCCGCGGCGGTTGCCTCTTGGGACTTCGATGGAGCGGCCGTCGCGGAAGATGCGGGTGCCGAATTCGCTGCCGTCGTCGGCTACGCGATATTGGCCTTCTTCGCGGCGGATGTGGGCGTGCTGCCGGGAGACGGTGCCGTTGGCTTCGTCGGCGTTCTCTTCAAAGACCACGTCGTTGCGCCGCACCACCCGCTGTTCGCTATCGGTGAGCTCCGCCATGCGGCCGATGTTGATGCGAGGCTTATCGAGAACGTACTCTTCGCGGGCGGCTTTACCCTTCACCACCGCCAGGCGGCCGATGGGCGGTTCCGCGGCCGGCTTCGAGAGCTGGCGTCGGTAGTCGATGAAGAACGGTTGATCGCCGGTGCCGGAAGTTAAAATCTCCACCGAAAAGCTGCGCGGGATCTGACAACCGGCTCCTTCGAGCGCCTCGCGGATGTCGTCTTCCAAGCGCCGGTCTTCGCCGAACGCCGCGGCCAGCAGATTGCGCCGCGCTTCTTCGGCGGCCACCAGGGTGACTTGGATGCGCGGAAACGGAAACACGCGCCGGCCGTGCGCCAGCACCTGCACCTGTTCCTCGACGGATTCCAGGATGGCATGGTGCAGGGTGACGAGGTCGCCCGATTCGGCTTGCCCGAAGAGGCGCTCGGTGGCGGTGCGAAAGCCGCGCTCGATTTTCTTTTCAATCTCGGAAAACAGGTTCATTTATGAATCAGCCCCAATTGCACGGCTGCATTAACGATATCCGCCGCCGCCGGAGCGGCCGCGGTTCCGCCGTACACTCCATTTTCCACCAACACGGCAAATGCGATTTTTCGCTGCGATGCTGACGTGGAGGCTACGTATGGCGCGAAACCGATGAACCAGGCGTGCGAAGGAGCATCGGCCAGCTCGGCCGTACCGGTCTTGCCGGCTATCGGGACAGCGGCGCTGGCGGCGCGCCGGCCGGTACCGGACGTAATCACCTCGCGCAGAAATTTCCCCAGAGTTTGAGCCGCACCGGCGCTCAACGCGGTCTTGGGCGCGTCGGTGCGGGTGTTGGTTTCATCGGTAATCCAGCGGCCTTGCGGCATGGCGCCGCTGGCCGCGACGGTGGCGGCCACGCGCGCCATCTGGAACGGCGACGCCACCACTTGTCCCTGTCCGTAAGACGATTGCGGCAGCAACTTTTTCAATTGCGCGGCGGTGTTGGGAACGGCGGTGGAAATGCCGAGAATGCCGACGGCTTCGAGCAGCGCGTCGGCGCCTACGTCGTACGTGCCGAGTTGGGCGAAATAGGCGTTGCACGAGACCACGATGCCGTGTTCCAGGTCGAGCGTGCCGTGCGGCGATTGATCCTGGACGTCGTCGCGGATGGGGCGCTTCCAACCCTTTACATAGTTGCCCACGCGGCCGTCCGGCAGGCGGATGCACTGGTAGGTTTTGTGAATCAGCGACGGATCTTTGCGGAGCGCGGCCATGGCCGTCACCACTTTAAATGTCGAGCCGGGCGGAAAAAGGCCGAAGCGCGCGCGGTCGAGATAGGGATTGGCATCCGGATTCGCCGCCGGAGCCGGTTGGGTTCCCGGAACCACGTCGGGAGGGAGCGGCAAACTGACCGCGGCCAGCAGGTCTCCATTGGACGGATCAAGCACCACCGCCGCGCCTTTCTGCCCGGATGTTTCAACCGCCTTGCGCAGGATAGCGGCGACGCGCACTTCGAAGCACGCGTCAATCGACGTATGCACATCGCGCGGCCGGTCGAGCACGCGGTGCACGGCGGGGTTGTTCGGATCGAAGTGATGGCGGATGAGCGGCACCAGCTCGCGATAGTCGTAGCGGATGACGCGCTCGGTAGCGCCGGAAGGTTCTTTCACTTCCACCAGGCTGGGCCGGTCGTCGAAACCGCGCAGGCGCCGCGCCTGGTCGCGCTCGATGAAAGCGGTGTTCGAAGCCGCCCAGCGGGTGCGGGTGCGCAGATCGCCCAGCAGATCGAACAGCAGGCCGCCGAAGGGATAGTGGCGAAACTCGGTGCGGGAACAGGCGGCGTCGATATCGATGCCCATCTCGCGGTATTCGGCGCGATGCTTTTCGAGCTCGCTCCAAGCGCTGGTGGCCAGAGGCAGGCCGTTGCGGTCGTAGATGGAGCCCTTGGGAATTCGCTCGATCACATCCAGAAATCGCGGGTTGTACTGGAAGCGGCGCATGCCGTCGGCTTGCAAGACCAGCGTGCCGCGGCCCATGATGGGGCCGGATTCGGCCACCTCCACATAGGCGGCTTTGGCGATGACAACTGCAAACGCAAGGCCGAACACCGCGGCCAGCGTGTAGGTGGGAAGTCGAAAAGCGGCGCGAACCTCATGCCCGCCGCGCGCTGAGATTGCCAGCAGGATTCCGACGATCAGGAAATTGGCGAGCATGGCGGTGCGGCCATAGCTGAGAAACGGCGTCACCACGCCCGAGAGCGGCGCCACTCCCAGGGCGCCGGCGGAAATCAGCAGAAGCTGCAAAGCCGTGGCGGCAGCCAGGCCGGCGGCGAGAAAGAATTCGTAATCGGAACGCGCCCGCAAGCCGATGCGAAGCGCCCGCCATACCAGGAACCCATTGAGCAGGAAAACGGCGATGACGCCATAGAAGCCCATCTCTTCGCCCAGCGCGGAAAGAATCAGATCGGTGTGGGCCGCCGGAACGAGTTGCGGGTCGCCCATGCCCAAGCCCATACCGGAAACGCCGCCGGTGGAAAAAGCCCACAGCGAGTGCGCCAGTTGGTCGCCGCCATGAACCAGGTTGTCCCAAGGCGAAAGCCACATCGAGACGCGCTCACTCACGGTGTGCGGAACGCCCAGGTAAAAGCCGGCCACAAATCCGCAAACCACCAGCGCCAGGCCGATGGCCGGCGCCAGCGCGCTGGCGCGTGCCACGCCGTAGAGCGAAAGAAACAGGCAGGCGAACACCAGCGCCGGCCCCATGTCTCTTTGCAGAAAGAAGAAGACGATGGAAAGGGCAACGCACACCGCCGCCGGCAAGGTGGCCTCGACCGGTGGGATGGCAATGCGGCTGGCGAGCGCCGCCAGACGGGGACGGCGTTCGCGCGCGTGGCGCAGCACGTCCCAGCGGTTCGCGAAATAGCCGGCGAGAAAAAACACCAGCAGCACGCGAATGAGCTCGACCGGCTGAAAGCCCAACAGATTCACTTTGGCGTCGCTCAAGCCCGGGCCGCGGCCGAACGCGATCAGCAGCGCCGAAAGCGTGAAGCTGGCGATGAGCGGGACGAAGCTCAACCGCCCCATCAGGCGTTCGTAATCGAGAAGCGCGGCGGCGGCCATGAGCACCGCCCCAAGGGCCGCACCCTGGGCGAAATCGGCGAACAGCAAAGTGTCGCGCACCGGGTCGCGCAGGCACAGCATCAAGATCAATCCGACGCCCGAGAGCAGCGCCACCACGGGCAGCAGGGATTCGTCGCCGGTGAATCCACGCAGGCTCCAAAAGACGTTGACCAGCAGAAATACCGCGAAGAATATCGCGATCCATTGGCGAACCCTGGAGCGGAACTGGGCCGGCGTGCGAACCACTAATAAGGGTTTGAGGAAGTGAAACTGGTCGGCTGAAACCAGCGGGCGGATGTGGCCCACATTGGGCAGGCCGCCAGAAGCGTCGTAGATCTTGCGGGCCATCTCGGCGCGCAAGCGGGCGTCGGTGACGAGGCTCAGTGCGGGCAGCAAGTCTTCGCGGGCCGAGAGGTCGTTCAGATTGACGATACGATGCGCGGCCAGGGCCTGGTCGATGGAGGCGAGGTCGGCCGTCTTGGCGCTCCAAGCCAGGTAGAGCCCGGCGGCGACGATGGCGCAGGAGGCCAGTGTCCAGGCGAGTTCCCGCAGGCGCCAGCGCAGGCGGGGAGAGACGGATGGCCGAGAATGGGATCGATCGGCGGCGGTGCTGCGGGTGATGGCCATGGTCAGGGATAGTACGTAGGGCGGACGCCCCCGTCCTCGCGCGACCCCTGGATCGCGCATAGCCCGGCGACGGAGTTTTGAGTCTCGACGAGAAAGGCGGGACGGGGGCGTCCCGCGCGGACCGGGGGGTCCGCCCTACAAATCACCGGCCAGGAGGCCTGTCTCACTAGTGCGCCACCCCGGCGGTTTGTGCAATCTCGGAGAGGCGGAAGTTGACGCTGTCCAGGCTGTCGCCTAGGCGTTTGATCATAGCGTTGGCGTTGCCATAGGGAGCCACGTTTTGGTAGATGGCGAGTGCGCGCTGATAATCCGTGGCGGCGCGCTCGACCTGGTCTTTTTCCTGCGGCAGGCCGCGCACGTCGCGAGAATCCCAAAACTCGCGGTCGGCACGCACCATGTAAGCGTAAGCCAGTTGCACGTTTTCACGATTGCCGGGCGGATAGCCGCGCTTGGCGGCCTCGTCCAACGCCTGGGAAGCCTTGTCGATATCGAGCATGTTGGCCAGGTAGACGCGGGCGAGGCCGAGTTCGGGATCGGGCGATTTGGGCAACAGGCGGGCCGCTTCTTCGAACTCCTGAATGGCGTCGCGCAGGCGCGCCGGATCTTTGTGCAGGCCTCCTTCAATGCGCGCGATATGACCTTCGGTCAGGCGCAGTTCGCCGCGCGTGGTATCGTCGGGATCTAGCGATAGGGCGCGGATCAGCATGTTTCGGGCACGCTGCCAATCTTTCTCAGCCACCGGCTGGCCGTCGCTCATGCGATAGGCGGCCATCGTTCGTTCGGCCGATTCCCTCAGCTTCTGCTTCACCAGGTTGCGCGTTCCCCGTAAGGATAAAGACGACGAATCGCCATGCGAGAGTTCCGTCCATTTGGTCCAGATCTGTTCGGGATCCGTGAGTTGCTCGGATTGAATCTGGCGCGCCAGCTCCTGGGCGCCCTGGTAGGACGAAGTCCAGCTCCAGATGCCATACAGGAAGGCGGCAAGGGCGAGTAGCGCGACGACCTGTACGGCTCTGCGGAAAATAATGCGTCCGCCCGAGCGCGCGGCGGAACGCGGCGGCCAAACGGACGGTTGCGGGGTGCGGCGCGTGGCATCGCCGTCCAGTGGCTGAACGGTTTCGACGGCGGATGAGACAGCAGGGGCCGCCCCAATGGCCGCGGCTTGCGGTTGCGTACGCCGGGTGGCATCCTCATCGGGTTCGCGACTCGGGGCGGTCCGGCGCGTGGCATCCGTGTCGATCGCAGGATCCGGGGGTGAGCCGGGCGGCGATCCATAGCGCCGGCCGTCGGAATATCCGGCTCGAAAAGCGGCCAGTTCCTTGGCGAAGGCAAGCGCGGACGGGAACCGCGCGGCGGGATCGCCAGCCATGGCGCGCACCAGGATGCGGCGCAACGGCTCGGGACAGGGGTTTGGCGCGGGCGGGGGCGGGATGCGGGAACGGATCATCTGCTCCAGCCGTTCGGTGCTGGCGGCGTGATACGGCTGCAAGCCGGTGACCATCTCGTAGAGCATCACGGCCAGCGCCCACAGGTCCGATTGAGTGTCCACGTCGCCCGAATCGAGGCGCTCCGGCGAAGCGTAAGGCACGCTGCCAAACTCGTTTCGGGTCAGCCGGCGGGAAAGCGACAAGGCCTTGGCGATGCCGAAATCGAGCACCCGGATCTCGGCTCGAGTGCCGATGCGGATGTTTTTGGGCTTGATATCGCCGTGCACGATGCCGCGATAGCGCTTGCCATCGATTTCCACATCCAGGTTGTGCGCGTGGTCGAGGGTTTCGGCCACGGCCTGGGCAACTTCGGTGGCGAATTCCGGGGTCAGCGGACCGCCGCGCATCCACTCGGCCAGATCGCGGCCGTCGATGAATTCCATGGCCACGAAAAAGAAGCCGTCGAGGTCGCCCGATTGATATACGTGCACCACGTGCGGATCGATGGCGGCCAGGCGCGCTTGCAGTTGGGCGCCGCGGCGTTCGGCGTCGATGGCGTCGCGGGTATCGGCGTCGGGGCCATGTTCGATCAGCTTGAGCGCCACGGTGCGGGCGGTTTCGGCGTCGAAAGCCAGGTACACATCGGCCATTCCTCCGCGGCCCAGCTTCTGGCGGATCTCGTACTTGCCCAGGCGGCGCCCGGCGGGGGCAATCATCGGCCGGCCCTCCGCTCATCCAAGAGGAAGTTGCGCTCGCGGAGGGCTTTCATATCGGTCGCGGGTGGCAACTGCAGGGCGGTCTTCTCAAACACGTTGCCGACCAAGGCCGGCTGGGCGCCTTCGCGCGCGCGCACGCCGCCTTTGTCCCGCTGGAAACTGTTGTGCGAGATCCAAGGTTTGGAGGCGCCGGCGATGAGGAGGCCTTCGGCGCTACAGTCGTGGACGGCGTTGCCCACCAGGCTCGAATTGGCGGCATCGGCGTCAGCATTAGCGCCGGCCCGGATTTCAATGCCGACTTTCGCGCCATCCACTTCATCGTCTTCCAGTGCCACGCTGGAATCCACCAGCAGAATGCCGATGGCAATGGGCAGGTCCGGGGCGGCGGCGATGCGCAAGCCGGACACGCGGGCGTTGCGAACGCGGTCGGCGAAAATTGCCGCAGCGTCGCTTCCCGCCGCGCCCATCGGCGCCGCGCGCAGCACGGCTTCGCGAGGAACCTGAGCGCGCAGGGTAACGCCGGACTTGAGTTGAATCTGCTCCCGATACTCGCCCCCGAGCACCACCACGGTATCGCCGGCCGAGGCGGCCGCCAGGGCTTCGCCGATGGAATGGAATGGAGCGCCGCTGCCGGCGACCAGCACGCGCGGTGTATGAACGGCGGGCGGCGGCGGAGGGTTCGGCGCGCTCGCGCGACCGGCGTAGAAGCCTGCGGCGAGCGCCACCAGAGCGATGATGGCCCAGCCCCAGGCGCGCGCGGGGGCGGGAGGACCGGGGGGCGGTTGGAAGTCTTCGCCCGCTACCACCACCACGGTGATGTTATCCTTGCCGCCGGCGGCATTGGCGGCGCCGACCAGAGCGCGCGCGGCCGCATCGGGATCGGCGGCATGTTGCTCCACCAAGGAGCGGATGGTTTCGGAGCCCACCAGATCGCTCAGGCCGTCGCTGCACAAAACCAGGGCGCTCGACGGATCGAAAGCGATGCGCTGGATCTCGATGAAATCCGGGTCGTCGGGCGCGTGCTCTTCCGAACCTACGTCGCGAAAAACCTCGTTGCGGCGCGGGTGCTGCATGGCTTCGGCTTCGCTCAGCTCGCGCGCGTCTTCACGCTCTCCCACCGGCGAGTGATCGTGGGTGATTTTGCGGATCTCGCCGCGGCGGACCTGGTAGAGGCGCGAATCGCCGACGTGCCCGACGATGGCAAGACCGTCGTCCAGCACCGCCAGGGTGAGCACGCATGCCATGCCGTGCCATTCCGGGTTGCGCTGGGCGGCGCGGAAGATTTCGTTGTTGGCAACGGCGATGGCCTCGCGGATGCGCTGTTCGGTGGTCCCGGTCTGGCGTTCCAGGCGGGAGCGAATGCGGTCCACGGCAATTTCCGCCGCTTTCTCCCCGGCTGCCTGTCCGCCGATGCCGTCCACGACCAGGAAGACGCCGCGGTCTGGGTCGATATAAAAAGCGTCTTCGTTGTTGTTGCGGACAAGGCCGGGGTCGCTCAAAGCCGCGCACTTCAGCCGGGTCTTCAACATGTGGGGCTAACTTTCCACTGCGGGCTTGGCGGCATCTTGCGCGGCGCCATCCGGGCTGGACGTTTCGCGAGGCGGCTCCGGCTTGGCGCTGCTTCGAAATTCGAGGAACAGCACGTCCGCCAGGCCGATGCGCGCCCGGTCGGGCACGGGCGTTTCCAGGTTGCGGTCGCGCTTCTCGCCCTCCACCACCTCGATCGACGAGGGCACCGGCCGGCCGTCGATGGTAGTTCCCAACCGGCTCAGGTCCTTCAGAAAGAATTGCCCGGTTTCGGGATCGCGCCGCAAGCGAAAGTGCTCGCGCGAAACGTCGGGCAAGGTATCCAGTTTCAGGTCGGTCCAATAATCGCGCCCGCCGCGTCCCACCACGATCTGATTCCTGGTCATCGAAAAGGTCTTACGGCCGCCATTATCCTGGTACTCGATGATGGCGAACGCGCCGGCTTCGGGCGGAATCGGCGCCGCCGCCGCTGGCTGGTAGCTAGTGCGCGCGGCGGATTCGGCGCCCACGGCCGCGCTCGCCAGACGGCGGGTGGCGATCCGCTTGGTCATGCTGCCCGCGCCGAACTCGGTCTTGGCCGGCAAGGCCAGCTCCGAGTTCACCACGATATCGCCCGGCTCCACGTCGTCGTCCGTGTTTTCGTGGAAGCCGATCTGCCATCCGCCTTCCGGAGCGCCCACCTTGGGCAGATCGCGCCGGGCGATTTTCAGCCGCTCGCCGAGGGAGGCGCGGTTGAGAGATTCGAGCTCGGCGTCGAGCGCGCGGCGGGCCTCCTCAACGATGCGGGGGACGATGCCGCGCAGCCGCTCCAGGTCGTCGGGGTGCAGATAGACCTGGTAGATGGACGGCGGCAAGGTGGAATAGTGCAGGGGTTCGAGTCCCTCGCGCATGTTGCGCACGATTTCGAGAATGATGTCGCGCGCCGTGGCCGCCGGCCGGGAAGGGCGTTCCATAGGTGCTATCTAAAGTTTAGAACAGTGCGGGAGCCGAAGTTATAATAGTCGTGGATGACCGTCAACCTTTCGCCGCACGGGCAACAACTGCTGGAGGCAGCTTTGGCTCGGGGCGTAGGCAGCTCGCCCGAGGAGGTGGTAGAACGCGCGCTGGAAGCGACTGCCAGTAGTCTTGTGCCGCTCTCCGATTCAGAGCGAGAACGGCGGCGGCAGGCGGTCGTCGGCATGCTTGCCTTTCGGGGGGAGTATCGCCTTAGCCTAGGCCCTGGCGAATGCATCCAGGACCTGATCCGAGAGGGCCGCAAGTATTGATTGGTCCGTTCGTTCTCGACGCCTCGATGGCCCTAAGCTGGGCGTTTGAGGGCGAGTCCACGGCGCTAGCAGACGCGGTCATCAAGTCCTTGGAAAGTGTACAGGCGGTAGCGCCTGCCCTTTGGGCGTTTGAGGTCGTCAATGCCCTAAATGTCGCGGAGCGCCACGGCAGAATGAATCTGGCGGCGCAAACCGCATTTCTGGAACGGCTGAGGCTGCTGCCGATCGCCATCGAGCAGCGCCCGGCTCCCTGGCTTGCGCAGCAAATTCTGCCGTTGGCGCGGACATACCGGCTCACAGCCTACGATGCTGCGTATCTGGAGTTGGCGATGCGGGAACGCCTGCCGCTTGCCACGCTCGACAACGAGCTCCGGCGCGCAGCACGCGATGCGGGAGTGGCGCTGGTTGCAGCAGAGTGACAGAGCTCGACCAACGATGAGAATAGGGCGGCGGTTCGAAGAGAGGACGGCTGTGAGCATTTCCGGCGACTATGTTCGCGCACGCATCGATCGCGTAGGGCCGAGAGCGCTCTCCTTACGCATCCTGCGTAACTGTGAACGCAAAATGCGTACCATGGAAACGTCTTGCGCCCGCCTACCCGTTACTGCACCGTAATCATGGTCGTGGATGGCTATGGGGCGCCGGCGATGGTGGCGACCACCGGGTAATCGCCGGCAGAGAGCGATGGTGGCACGGTCACGGCAACCTGGTAGAGCGACGCACTGCCGGGGCTCAGGAACGCGGCGCCCTGGTAGACGCTGGCGGCTACGCCTCCGATGGTGACTGTCACCGGATTCGAGGTGAGATACAGCGGGGGTGCTGCCGGTGTTGCTGTACCCACCGGGAAGGGCGGCGTGGTGGGGCCGAAACCGGTGCCCCAAAGGATGATGGTCTCACCCGGATTGGCCGGTATGGTGGTCAACCCGGTAAAGGTTCCGTTCTTCACCGCGTAGCTGAAGTCGGTATGGGTCGCCACGGCGTAGTTGCCGGGCCAGAGGAAGAAGGCCGGCTGCACGGTTTGCGAAACGGCGGTCACGGCGCTGCTGGGACCGACGGAATTGGTCACGCTGACGGGCAGACTGCCGGTTCCCACATTTGGCGCTATGGCATTGATCTGGGTGGAGCTGACGTAATAAATGTACGCCTGCTGACTGCCAATGCTTACGCTGACGCCATCGAGCTTGGTGGGCAGGTTGCCGTTGACGATCGCGTTCGCCCAGGTGTCGGCGGCGCCTGAATACAGGTTGGTTCCCTGAATGGTGATCCAGGAATTGGGCACAATTCCGGTCTGGAAGCTGGCGCCGTTGACCACTCCCGCGGAAGCGATCGTGGGCAGAGTGGGGCCGCTGGAACCCGGCGTGAGCGTGTAGGAATTGGAGTAGATATGGTCGCCGGTGGGAGGGGTCGGAAGCACCTCGGTGATGCCCGTACCGGCGTTGCCGGCCACGTAGATGGCGATGTTACCGACGTTGGTGGCCGGCGGTGTCCAGGTGAAGTTGTATGTGTAGGAGCCGGTTTTTCCCACGGACGCCATGTAGCCGTTATTGCTATGCTCTACAAACTGGAAGGGGTACTGGGCCGGATTGCCCGGTCCCGGACAGCTCGGCGTTTGGCCGTTCTGGGTACCAGGCGCGCATTGTAGTACGTCGATGTTGGCGCCCGCATACATGATTTCGGTGGAACCGTCGGAGGCTGCCGTGAAGGTGCCGGCCATAGTACCAGGCGAGCTCGCGAGCCGCGCCGTCAACTGAAATCCCCAGGATTTCTGCGTGGTCGCCGAATCGGCAATGGTGACGGAAAGCTGCTGGGCCACGCCCGGCGTGTACGTCATTCCATTGGGAAAATTGACCGTCACGCTGCCGGTCTTAAACTGGTTGGCCGTGCCGACGTGACAACCGGCAGTAGCGCAGGTCGCCCCGCCGTGATCGCTGGGCGCACCGGTATAGCCGGGATCGGGCCCGTAGAAATATCCCCATAACACAAACGGAACCGCAGCCGTCAGCACCGCGATCTTGGCAAAAATGATCCTGTTTCCCTTCTGCATAGACCTCTTCGTTTAACCCTCTAAGAGTGAGATTGTTGTGGCCGACGCCACCCACTACGATGTCGGACGCGCGAATTTGCCAGCCAGGTTCAGGCCTTTTCGTGCGATTGTACTCAAGGGGATAGATTTTACAAGGGCTACGTCCATCCAGGCAAATGCGCCGTCCGCCGCCGGTGGCTTTCGAGCCGCCGCCCGCGCCACCGTGATGCGGTATCGATGATGGGTGATGGAATGACGAAACTCTCCCAGGACGGCGCCCATATGCGCCTGGGGAAGCTGTTGGGGCGAAGGGAGGTCCCAGAAACCGGCCATGCGCCCGAGGGAACTCTCGCGGCGCCGCAGCAAAACCCGCCCGGCCCGCTCCACTACCAGCAGCGTTTCGCGCAATTCCACTGGCGCCACACGGCGCAGTTTTACGGGCAATTGACCGGCGGCGCCCGAGCGCCTCGCCTGGCAAGCGGCCGCGACCGGGCACGCGCCGCAGAGCGGATGGCGCGGCAGACACACGGTGGCGCCCAGCTCCATGAGAGCTTGGTTAAAGCTACCCGGATCGCTCGGAACCAACCAGGCTTGCGCCGTTTCGGCGAAACGGCGGCGGGTGGCCATTGCGCCGATATCGGAGGCGTCCCCCAAGACCCGCGCGACCACCCGCAGCACATTGCCATCCGCTACCGCGTGCGGAAGACCGAACGCGATGCTGGCAATGGCCGCGGCGGTGTAGTCGCCGATCCCGGGAAGGGCGCTGATTTCCTTGATCTCTGTAGGAAATCGGGCAGCCGTCGCGAGCTGGCGCGCGGCCTTGAGCAGGTTGCGCGCTCGCGAGTAATAGCCTAACCCGCTCCATACCGCCAGCACTTCCTCCTCGCGGGCCGCGGCCAAAGCGAGCACTGTGGGATACCGCTCCAGAAAACGCTCGTAGTAGGGAATCACCGCCTGGGCGCGCGTCTGCTGCAGCATGATCTCCGAAACCCAGATGCAATAAGGATCGCGGGTCCGGCGCCAGGGCAGATCGCGATGCCCTTTCCGGTACCAAGCGAGTAGCCTGGGGCCAATGGTAGATTTAGGTTCGGCACTAAATGGAGCCACGGATGAACGCGGATGAACACGGATAAGACTTTTGTTTGCTTTATCTGTGTGCATCCGTGTGCATCTGTGGCCCTTTCGGTCTTTACTCGATCACGCGCAGCCACTCGGCGACCACCGCGAAATCCTCCGGGCCTACATCCCAGGCTTCGTACTCGGGATTCAGCGGTTCCAGCCGGATGCGTTCGTGCCGCCATTGGTCTTCGCCGGTCGCAACCTTGGTGCTGGTGTACTCTTTGACGGTATAGCGTGCGCTCTCATCGGTCACGCCAAACCGTTGAATCAGCAGAATCTTATTCTGCCGCGAACCAACCGGATGCAAGCGAAACAGGTTCAGGCTGCCATCGGGAATGCGCGGTTCCATCGACCG
This sequence comes from Bryobacteraceae bacterium, assembly GCA_049511335.1. Lineage (GTDB taxonomy): Bacteria > Acidobacteriota > Terriglobia > Bryobacterales > Bryobacteraceae > JBEKYD01. Next base: position 49,952 of record JBEKYD010000003.1, read on the forward strand.
GCCGACCACATGGGCCACAAACAGGTCCGGCGTCAGGCGAAGCCCTTCGGGCGCCCGTACCCAGTCCTCTTCGGCGGCTTCCATTTCTTCCCCCAGATGGCCCGCGGCGGCGCGTAAGCTGTAGAGCGGCAGATGGGTGATGAACCGGCCGATCTCGAGCGGTTCGACGTGTTCGTCATAAAGACGATCCAGAACCCGCATAAAGGAATCGACCGCTACCTGGCGCCGGGCGGAAACACGTAAAACGTTCGAAAGGCAACCTTCCAGGTATTCGAGCCAAGCCGCGCCGCCCAATTCGCCGGCTTGTTTCCGCATGTCGCTTTCGAGCAGAGACAGATAATCGGCATCCAGCGCCCGGATTGGCTCGTCTTCGGCGTCAGTTCTGGGATCTTGCTGTAAGTGAACAGCTTGCGGAACCAAGAACGGGCTGAAATCCTGCCGCATACGGATCCACAGACGGTCGGTGGCGGGATCGAGCAGAAGCACTCCCAGGTTGGCTGGGGCCTGCGGCGGGATGACCACTTCCAGCACAACATACTCCCCCAGGCGCCGGCTGGCGAGACTGCGATCGGTAATCGACAGTAGCATGGGCATGGGACGATGGATCGCCGGGCCGGTGGCGAAACCGGCGGAGTCTTACCCTTTATAACTGGTTATCGGCCAAAATGCCAATTCCGGCAGGTTTAAATTGCGGGAAAGGCGTTGAAAAACCGGCCGATCTGGGATAATGAAAAGATCCTCATGTTCTCTCTCGCCCCAGGCGAGCCGCACCTTCGGCTCCAGAGACTTGCGTCTTTCGGAGCGGCTGGTTTACCCGAGTTTGCGCTTGCCGTGCGCCCATCGAGTTTTGTAACCTACCGACCCAACCGGACGCCTATCCAGACGAAGTTCGATGCGCTTTGGCGTGCCGGCGTTCGTGCCGGTGCCCGATGTTGGTAGATTTCGAGCTGATTGAGCGCGCCCAGAAGGGCGATGCCGCGGCATTCAACGAAATCGTTACAGTTTACCGCAAGCGCATTCTGGGGACGATCACGCGATTGATCGCCCGCACGGAAGATGTCGAGGACGTCGCGCAGGAAGTTTTTGTGCGGCTTTATTTTTCCCTCGATCAATTGCGGACGCCCAAGGTTTTTGAGCCGTGGCTGTACCGCCTGACGGTGAACGCCGCCTACGATTATTTGCGGAAGCAGCGGCGCCGCCAGGAGTTTCGCATGTCGGACCTTTCGGAACAGCAGGTTATGCTGGCCGATGCGGCGGCGGGCGGCAAGGTGGACCATGAGGAGCAGCAGCAGAAGCGGATCCGGGAAGCGGTGGATTCCCTGCTCGGCGCGGTTTCCGAGGCGGACCGTATTCTGCTCATGCTCAAAGAGGTGGAAGGGCTTTCGTTGAAAGAACTTGAAAAGATTTATAAGGTCAACGAAAATGCTCTTAAGGTGCGCTTGTTTCGGGCCCGGCAGCGGGTCTTGAAAGCATTTGGCGCGAAGGAGCAAAGCCAGGCTGGCTGAAGGGCCGGTTTTAGGCAGTTGGACGGAAACGCAAGAAGGGAAGCGAATATGTACCCCGGGGACGATGGCAAGCACGAGGAAAAGCTGGACGCGCTGTTTCAGGCGTACCGCAATGCATGTCCGGACCGCGAACCGGGCGTGAATTTTATGCCAGGCGTTTGGCAACGGATCGAAGCCCGGCAGCGCAACAACTTTTCTTTCCTGCACATGGCGCAAGCCTTCGTAACTGCCGCGGCGGCCGTCACGTTGGCCTTAGGGGTCTACTTGTACGTGCCGAACAATGCTAAAGCGCGCGGCGCCGCTTACCAACAGAATTATCTGGAAGCTCTAGCGGATGCCAATTCCCTCGATACTCCCGACATCGTCGGTCCCGTGCACCTGGAGTTGACCGAGGATACAAGGCAGCCGGGCCGGTAAGTTCATCCATGCCTAAATCCAGGCTTTCCGCCTTCGTCTATCTGTTCCTGGTGTTCGCGGGCGGTACCGCCGTGGGCGCCTTGGGATATCGGCTTTACACCGTGCAGACGGTCCTCAGCGTGAGCCTGGCCGGCCCCAGGAAATCCGGCCCGCCCGATCCCGAAGAAGCACGGAAGCGGCAGGTGGCCGAGATGAAGGACAGAGTCAAGCTGGATGCCAGCCAGCTTATCCTGTACAACCAGATCCTGGATAAGACCCGCGAAGACTTTCACGGCCTGCATGACCGCATGAATGCCGAGGGGCGGGCGATCCACGACCGGCAAGTGGCCGAGGTGAAAGCCATGCTGCGGCCCGATCAGTTATCCGTCTACGAGCAATTGCTGGCCGAGCACGAAGCTGCCCGGAAGCGCCGGATGCAGCAGCAGAACCCTCCTCCGCCGCCGCGATAGAAGGCTTTCAGCCGTCAGCCACCGAGATCGGCCGGTTAGCTGACCGCTGAATGCCGATCGCTGACAGCTTCTACCCTACCGGCTGCGCCTTTTTCGCACCGCGAGTGGCCTTGTATTTCTTCTCGAAACGGTCCACCCGTCCGGCGGTGTCGATGAGCTTTTGTTTCCCCGTAAAGAAGGGATGGCAAGACGAGCAGATTTCCACTCGGATATCGCCTTTGTGCGTGGAGCGGGTCTTGAAGGTGTGCCCACAGGCGCAAATCACGTTCAATTCGTTGTAAGCGGGGTGAATACCGGCCTTCATGGTGTGACTTGAAGAGTCCTTTCGAGAATTTCAGTATAACAAAACGACAAACCCCCGTGCTCCGATTGGAACACGGGGGTTCAGGTAGCCCGGATAAAAACCTGAGGCTTAAAGCTGACCACAAAAGGCAGCCGGTCCACAGGAACTTGACCCCGCCACTGAAAGCGGGAGTCGGCTACTTTAGAGGCTCGACTTTAACAGTCGGCCACCTCCTGCGGTCGTTGATTACTACATTCCATGTTTGCTGGACCACCTCCTTCCTCAGTGATACCCACATACTCGCATGATTCTCCGAAAGTTGTCAATATGGATTTTCATATAAAGCGTGTCTAATTCATTGTGGCCCAATATGTAGTATTCAGGTTGCAGCATTGTAGGCGCTCCTCGATCGTAATCCCGAAATACTTCTGCCACGCCGCCGGCCTCAGGTACCGGCGGCTGGTGCCGAGAGCCGCGTGCCAAACAGGCAACTCGTGGGCCGGGAGCAGGTGCAGCGTGCCGCGCATGGCCCAGGTCTTGACCAGCGTACGTTCCTCCCACAGCGCGCGCCGAACGGCCTGCCGGTCGAGGTCATCGACCCTCGCCCATAGTGTCAGCTCGGCTGAGGAAATCACCTGGGCGTGCAAGCCACAGAGGCGGCTCGCGACCGCGAGCATGCTGCCCGAGGGCGCGCGCCGATCGAGGTGATGGCGCCGGATGCGCCAGGCCGCCGCGCGATGCCAGCTCAACTTCAGCATCGAACCGCCGTCAGCCCCTGGCCGCGCCGGCCGTTTCGCGCCTTCGCGCCAGCAGCTCGAACCACTCCGGAAAACCGGCGCCGGACTTGCTGGAAGTTTCCAGAATCTCCACGCCGGGGCGGATCTCGCGAATGTTGCGCAAGGCGGTTTCGCGGTCGAATTCGCATGCCACGGCCAGGTCGATCTTGGCGATTACGGCCACGTCGGCCGAATTGAACATAGTGGGATATTTGAGCGGCTTATCTTCGCCTTCGGTCACCGAAAGTATGGCTACCCGCAGCTCCTCACCCAAATCGTAACTGGCAGGGCAAACCAGGTTGCCGACGTTTTCGATGAACAGGTAGTCCAGTTCGCCGAGCGTCCAACCCTCCAGGCGCCGGCCGATCATTTCGGCCTCCAGGTGGCAAATGCCGTGGGTCTCGATCTGCCGCACTGGCGCGCCGGAGGCTGCCAGGCGGCGGGCATCGTTATCGGTTTCGAGGTCCCCTACCACCGCGGCCACGCGCTCGCCCCTCTGGCGCAGCTCCCGCAAGGTGCGCTCCAGCAACGCCGTCTTGCCGGCGCCGGGGCTCGATACCAGATTCACAGCCAGCAGGCCGGCGGCTCTAAATCGCGCCCGCAGATCAGCCGCCAGTAGGTCGTTCTTTTTCAGAATCCCCTGCCGCAGCTCCACTATGCGCGTCGTCACCGTCTTCCTCTATCTCCAAGGATACTATCTCTAATTCCCGGCCCGCCACGATTTCCGGGCTGAGCTCGCCGCAGAGCGGGCAACGAAAGCTCTGCACGCCTTCGAGCACCACGTCCTGGCCGCAAGGGCGGCAGCGGACGGTCACCGGAACGCGCTCGACGATGAGCGCGGAACCCGCCAGCACCGTATCTGCGGTTGCGATGCTCCAGCCAAACTGCAGCGGATCTTCCATAATGCCGCTCAGCGCGCCCACCCGCAGCAGCACCGAATTGACCCTGGCCACCTTCCGCCCCGCCAGGGCCTCGGTAGCCGACGTAACCACGCCGTAAACGATGGAAAGCTCGTGCATGCGGCTGCCCAGCACCATCTTAATCGAAACGGTGAGGCCGCACAGAGGCTGACAGCGGACCTTGACCAGTGCCCTCCACCGGCTTTCCGCGCCGATTCCGCGCCGGTTTGGCTCATCCAATTTTTCTCAATGCCTAGGAACAAGCGGGCGACGCCGGGAGTTCGGAGCCCCGCGGAAAACGAAGCCAATCGCCATTTTACGAAACGAACCCAATTGCTTGTAAGTATACGCAGTTTCATGGCGTTGCAGGCGAGAAAAATGGGGACATGCCCCGATCTTGCGGCGCAGTCCTTGGAGCACTTCCTCGACTGGTTTTTAGTCTTCATCGGCATGCGAGATGGCGGGTTGGGCGCTTCTCTCGAAGCGCGCTGCCGCCGACCTTACGGTAGCAGACGGGCACCGGGCTGCCAGGGTGGACGCACTGCAATCGCATAAAAACAAAGCGGAAACAAAATCAAACCGGCGGTGACCGGCGCGCCGCGGTAAGCGGTTTGGGCAATTCTGTGCATGTTGCGCCGGAGTGCGGAGGCCGGGGGCCTCATACTTCCAGCCCGCCGCCAAGCCGTGGCTCTATGCGGCTAGCCGCAGCCAGAAGTCTCGCCCGTGCTGCGGTTTCCCGCGTGAGGAAATCCGAAAATGGGCCCAAAATCCGCACCCGAGCCAAGCAGTGGGCCGCAGGCGCTGCCCGAATGCGCGGCGGCGCCGAAGCGTCTGCAAGCGCTCCCCGGCCACCAGCGCACATTGGCAGTCGGGCGTTTAGCGTCCACTTGACGTGAGCGGGGCTTCACAGGAGGAATGTTGTACCGGGCCAAAGAAGTGTATCGTTTTCAGAAGGCTAGCGCGTTTGTGGGGATTAACCGTTAGCCTCTCAGAGACGGCTTGGGTAGCTTTCGATGCGACACCGCGTCATGAACCATCATTCGCCGGACTCAACCGGCGTGATGCTGCTCTGGCGTCCTGACGGGAAGCTCGCAGGGGATTCGTTCGCCAGTTTACGGCAATAACGTTATTTCAGAAGGTTTGACCGGGACGACGAAATTCTTGTTTTTCACCCGCCAGCCAACCTCCTCGAATTCTTCGGGCGCCCGATGCGGCGATGAGGTCAACCTCAGCGAAATCAAGCAGGCGGGAGTCGAAGAATCAACCTTCGGGTCGCTACTCCGAAATGCCGGCGCTAGGACGACAGAGTCGCAAGTGCTTGTTGGATCCAGTGCCAGACGGCAGGTTGTGCTGCGGTGGCCACGAGGCTGCCAATTGCGCCCTCAATGATATTCCGAAGCGTACGGCTGGCTTGCCGAACGACCGTTGGGTCAGGGTCGCCGACCAACTCAGCCCGCAACGTTGCGATCTGGGCTGCCGCCCTTTGCTTCTGCCGCGCATCGAGACTCAATTCATCAAGGTGCATGGTCAAGTCCGACACCAGCCTTGCGAGGTCGGCCCACGGCAAGCCCGTCGCGTGGCTGATGGTATTCGAGTCGCCGATTTGAACGTTCGATGATTGCATAACGGAAATGCTGTGGTCGTGAAGAATCACGGTGATAGGTGGTTGCGCCGTGCCTTCCACTACATCAACACCACAGGCTGTGATTCTGCCCTCGCCCCCAAAGGTGTTTAGCGACCCGAAATCCTCCCAATGAATTAGTCCATGTTCAGCCAGCTGCCGGCAAATACTGACGATTCGGAATTGGTGTTCGACAAGATTGGCGACGTCAGGAACTCCGAGGATATTCAGCATCCCAGGGTAGTTTCTAGCCTCGTAAAAGTATCGGAGGATGATGCCTCTCAACTCTCCATCGTTCATAGGACGATGACCATGGCACAAGTGTATCAACGATAGTTTAGCGAAGTAGGCCGGGCTAAGCCACGTGAGCGTAACAGTCGCCTACAGTGAAGATTGCTGCGACCGGATTAGGAATGGGAAATCGGCTTGTCGCCTGGGTACGTTCCGAGTGCGGTGCTGCGCGACCGAATGCCGGACTGATGGTGTGCGAGCGAGGTTACGGCAACGCGACCGGTGTGGTGCATCAACGGCGCCGACGCACGATGAGCAGAGTCATATCGTCGGCTGGCGGACGAGCTTGGCAAAACCGGGTGACATCCCCCAGGACGCCGTCAGCCATCGCGTCCGCACCTTGCCCAAGGTGATCTCGGAGCGAGCGGATCAGGCGTTCTTCTTTGTACTCATCGCCAGCTGGATCTTGCGCCTCCGTGATGCCGTCGGAATACAGGACTAGGCTCTCGCCGGCACCGAGGCTGAGATGCTGCACCGTGTACTGACCGCCGCAGAAGAGGCCAAGCGGCAATCCGGTCGAGTCTAACCGCTGGGTTGCATCTGGCCGTAGGAGCAACGGCGTGCAGTGACCGGCGTTGCAGAGTTCCACTCCTTTTGCCGTCGCGCGGCCACACGCCAGAGTTGCGTAGTGGGCCGGGGCGGTGCTCTCGCAGAAGAGCCGATTGGCGCGCGAAACCACATCGGCGAGTGGCAAATCCACGGATAACAAACTGCGGAAGATCGCACTGAGGTGCGTCATCAGCAGGGAGGCTGCCACTCCCTTCCCCGCAACGTCCCCGACGGCGAAAAAGAGCGACTTGCCATCGCCCAGAACCACCAGTTCGCAGTAATCGCCGCCTACCGCGCCGACGGGCTTGTAGCAGTACTGCGTGTCCCAGCCTTCCAGAGCTATGTCCCTCGGCGGCAGGAGTCTCGACTGGATTTGCGTGGCCAACTCAAGGTCCTGCTCATGAGCCCGCAGTTCTGCTTGGCTGAGGTGGTCCAGACAAAATCGCACTAGGGGATTACTCTCCAGCCTGTCCGCTTCGATCGTATCGTGACAAGTCTCGCAGAGGCCGTACGAGCCGGTATCGATTCTTCCCAGAGCGGCGTCGATTTCCGCGATGAGCTCGTTGAGGTAGGCAGCGGAAACAGAGTTGCCAGCCGCCTGCAGGCGAGCGCGCCGTTCTAGAAGCTGAGGCCGGAACGTATAACCCGCGGACCTGGAAGCCGCATTCATCGAAAGCCCTCCCGAATACCACATTGTCCTGCATGTGGACGGTCAACGTCCATGCCGGCTCACTGCGGCGCGCGATATTTGCTGCGGGTCCTGCGCGACCGGACGGGATTAGGAACAACAGGTCGGCTTGCGTTTGGGCGTCAATGGACCGAGCGCTGGCGGCGATTCGTCCCGGTAAACGTCGCTCACATCAGATGGAGTATCCGCGCGGTCCATGGTCTGCGGGAAGTCCCCGTCCCGTGTAACTGCCGGGCTCATCGGCACACACCCGGATATGCCGAGCTTGGCCGGTATCGACAACTGCGTGGGCATGCCGTGGCCGAAAATGCTTACTCGCGCTTCAAGCGCGGCGTCAGCCTGAGCCCGGGGGCCGGTCCGCTGAACGGGGTTCGGCTGCTGAGGCCGTTAGTGCCGGAGCCAAATAGAAAGTCCCTACTTCGAGCCAAGTCGAAGGTTCCGGTTTTCGCGACCGGGTTTCGGGTTTTCGGTCCCCGGCGCCATCGATTGGGCCGGATTCCGATATCATGAAGCACGGATTATGGCTGCAAAACTGCGCACAGCGGCGTTGGCTGTCTCGATCGCTGGGTCGGGCTTGCTGGCAATCGCCGTGGTCTCCGGGATTCTTTACGAACGGGTAGAGCGCGCGCGGGACCGGGAGCGAATGTAACCGGCAGCCTGGTGCATATCGCGGCCGGGCTCCGGCTCACGGTCCCTATTTCGGCGCAAGGGCCGGTGAATCGAGCAGCAGTTTCACCGGGCGCGCGGCGGCAAGGGTCACATCGGCCGTGGGCTTCAGGAATTCGGCAATCTCGGCATTGCGCGCGGCCAGCCAGTCGGGTGCGAACCTGCGGTGACGATCCAGGTCGTCGAGCGCTTCCAGGCCGGCGCGGCCCAACTCGGCGAGGTGCTGGGAGAGCGGCTGCAGCTCGCTCAGCAACGCGTTGTTGTCCAGCAAAGCTTCGAACGGGGCATCGTTGGAAATCCAAAGCTGGAAGGCGCCGCGCAAAAGGTCCAGGTCCATCCGGCTTGCTCCGGAGCCGCCCGCCACGCGCTGGGCCGCCAATTCCAGCTCGCGCACGGTTTCGCTTTCGGCTGGGACGGCATCCACCAGCCGGTTGAGCGGCGTGCCGGTTTCGACCTTGCGCGCGCTTCGCTTACCGAGGCCGAGCGCTTCAGAGGCCTCGGCCAGCGCCCGCAGCGCAGGCGCCGGATGTCCGCCGGTGAGACGGCCCAGCATCGGACCGTAAACCGCGCGGTGCTCCACGCCCGTCCAGGCCAGTTGCCGGCTGACGGCTTCCATGCGGTCGTACATCGAGGCCACTTCGGTAACGGTTGGCGGCGACCAGAAACGCTCGGCAATGGCGGCCATGCGCGGCCAGATGCGCGAATCCACCGTTTCCGAGTCCACCAGCTCCGCCCACATGCACGCTTCGCCTCCCAGAATCCGCTCCGCCACGTCCGGCGCCAGTTCGGCCGCCGCGCCCGCCAGCGGGTCCACACCGTAGTGGAACGCCGCCGTACTCAGGTGGTCCAGGTAATAGCCCCAGGAGAGAATCCCGCGATAGCCCTTGTTGGCGGATTCGGCCAGGGACGCCTGGCCCCGCCAGCTCTGGATCACCGTGCCCTTGGCCAGATCCGGGTCGAGAATCTCGTCCCAACCCACCATGGTCTTGCCGTGCCGCGCCAGGATGCGCTGCAGCCGATGGTTGAAGTACAACTGCAGGTCGTGCGTCTGGGGCAGCTTGTGCGCCCGGGCGAAAGCCTGCACGCGCGCCGACTCCTTCCACTGGCGGCCGTTCACCTCGTCGCCGCCGATGTGGAAGAAAGGATCGGGAAACAGCAGCGCCATCTCGCCGATAAAGGCGTCCAGAAAGCTGTATGTTGTCTCGCGGGTCGGATCCATGGCGGCATCGAAAACTCCGAAATCGGTGCCCACCTGGTAGGGTCCCGGCGCGGCGGCCAGGGCGGGATAACCCGCGAACCAACTGGTGGAGTGGCCGGGCATGTCGAACTCGGGAATCACGCGGATACCGCGGTCGCGGGCGTATGCCACCACGCGGCGAATTTCGGCCTGGGTGTAGAAGTGGCCGTCCGATCCCTTACCCTGCAAGCGCGGAAACAGGCGGCTCTCCACGCGAAAGCCCTGATCGTCGGAGAGGTGCCAATGGAAGACGTTCAGCTTCACCGCCGCCATGGCGTCCAGGTTGCGCAGCACCACTTCCACCGGCATCCAGTGCCGCGAAACGTCCATCATCAGGCCGCGCCAGGGGAAGCGCGGGCGATCTTCAATATGTACGGCCGCGATTTCGAAGCCGTGCGGACCGGGCGTTGCCAGTTGCGCAAAGGTAGCCAGGCCGCGCAGCGCGCCGTCCACCGTGGCGGCCTTCAGATGCGCGCCTTCCGCGGTGACGTCCAACTGGTAGGATTCATCCTCCGCCAGCTTCGGATAGAGCGGCGCGCGGGCCGCGCATTCGACCTTTAAGGTAGCCTCTGCGGCGGCAGCCGGTTTCCCGGCAAACGGGATGCCCGTCTCGCGCGAGAGCAGCGCTACCAGGCGCTCCACGCCCATCGTCAGCCGAGGATCGGCCACGCCCATGGCAGCCGCGGTGAAGTGGGTATCGATGGCGAGGGCGCCCGTGCCGGGCTCCATCTTTACGGGCAAAGGCATGAGCGGCGGCGCGGCGCCGAAAGCCGATAGGGCCAGAGCCGGAAACCATATCGGGAGCGACAGGAAGCGGGAGGACATCCTCCCCACTGTAGCGTAGCTATACCTGGGACGGCACGAAGGCCAGGCGTTATCATGCGCTTATGGCTGTGGCGTCAATCATCATCTCGACGGTGTCCCTATTGCTGTCGATCGCGGTGGCCGTTGCCACGCTGTGGCACCGCGGCAAACTTCGCATGACGCCGCCGAAGTTGATAGGGTTCTTGTACGACCCCCCCGGCAGGGATTTGAAGGTGTTCTTTCGGGCCGCGCTCTACGCAACCGGTAAGCGGGGCCACATAGTCGAGGCCCTGTACCTCAGGGTGCGACGAGGCGAATCGTCGCAAACGTTCGACTTCTGGATGTACGGCGAAACCAAAGACCTGAAAATTGGAAGTGGGCTGATGGTCGGGGACGGCGGCGTAGTGCACAATCACCACTTCCTGCCGCCTAAGGACGCCTCGACGTTTGAGTTTCTCGCCGGCGAGTACGTCGTTGAGACGCACGCCACGGTCGTGAACCGAGCAACCTCAGTCCTCTTGTCCACGGTGCACCTCTTCCTTTCACCGGAGCTCGCCGCCGCTCTGAAAGACCGCACTCGGGGCGTGTTCTTCACCTGGAGGCCGGAGTCGTCGTGCTACGCGGCCCACCTCCAGGATTCGCCGCCCGAGCCCATTAGTGACTTTCAGAAGTGGGCTTGGCACGATTCTTTCCGTTCCTAGCGGCCCGCGGTAGAAGTCGTGGCATGCCAAAGGCCTGCTTCACCAGGCCCGTAAGGCGTTGACGTGCCAAACGTGGAGTAGGCGTTTTCGCCTGCGATCAGCCGCCCGGCCACTTCTACCACGGATCGGTAGACGCCGCGCACCGTCGGCCCGCCGTGCGGTCTCGCAGCTCCCCGTCACCTACATCAGCTGCTCGGCGCCGCTTTTGCCGCCCGCCATAGAACAAAAGCCAGAGCCAGCGCCAGAACGGGAATGCTGTACATGGCTTGATGCAGCCCGGTGGCGCGCGCGGCCTCGAGCGCTGAGCCGGCGGCCGCGGCCCGGGCCGCTAGCCAGTCGCTCAACTTGCCCGTCGCCAGCGGCCCGAACGAAGCGCCGCACAGGTACATCGCCATGTAGTAGGCGGCCATGGCGGTGCCGCGCAGGTGAGCCGGCACGATGTCCTCAATGGCGGCATACACCAGGCCGTAATAAGTTTGCAGCAGACCGTAGGCCAACATCAGCCACCCTACGGCAGCGGCGACGTTGCCGGCTGGCGCCAAGGCGCCTTCAAGGGCTGCCGGAGCGGCCGCAAGCGCCGTCGCGGCAGCCAGGCGCAGACGCCGCGCCGCCAGCGAAGCGCCGAGGCGGTCCGCGCCGCGATCGCCCAATGCCCCAGCCGCCAGAGCGCCCAAAACGCCGGAGACACCCGAGCCGACCCCGGTCCACACACCGGCGCGCGCGATCGTCAATCCGTGATAGCGCGCCAGCATGGCCGGCAAGAAGGTCGAAAAGCTGTAGAGCGCGAAGTTGACGATGGCGCCGGACGCGGCAATCCAGCCGAAGGCCGGAATCCGCGCGAGATGCCACGGGCCCGCGGATTTTCCCGAAGCGGACGGCGCAGTTGCTTCGTCGTAGGGCTCCGCACGCGGTTCGCGGAGCGACAGCAAGGCCGGCGCCAGTAGAATCCCCGGAAAGGCCGCGACCGCCAGCGCCACTCGCCAGCCGAAGGCCTGCGCCACCGGTCCGCCCAGCGAAAAACTCAGGAAACCGCCGACCGGCACCGCCATCATGAACCACGCCATGGCTCGCGTGCGGCGCGCCGCCGGACCCAGGCCGGCCAGCCAACTGGTGGCCGCCGGCGCGCACACGGCTTCCCCCACACCCACGCCCAGCCGCGTGACGGCCAGGCTGGTGTAGTTGCGCGCCAGGCCACCCAGGCCGGTCAGGCAAGCCCACGCGGCAACGCCCGCCGCCAACAGCTTGCGCCGGCTCCACGTGTCGGCCAGGCGGCCGAGCGGCAATCCCGCTACGGCGTAGAGCAAGGTGAACGCGGTCGTCAGCCCGCCCAGTTGCGCGTCGGAAAGATGGAACTCGCGGCGCAACGGCTCCAGCACCGCTCCCAACGCCTGGCGGTCGTAGAAATTGAGAACGTTGACCAGGAATAGAACCAGGAGCGTCGCGCGCAAACGCTTGGAGCGGTCAGCCATCGGCAAAGAGCTCTCAGCCACACGGTAGCTGACCGCTGACTGCCGATCGCTGACAGCTCACTTTCACAGCTTGACTTCGGAGTCCTTCAGACTCTTGGGCGCTCCCGGAGCAGCCTCGCCCGGTGTATCCGAGCGCTTATGCACCGATACCGACCCGTGTGTCACCGTGATCCGCAGGGTAGGTCCGCTGCCCACCTTGCCCTTCAGCTCCGCTCGCCGGCCGTCCTGGTCTTGCTGAATAGGCTGACCGAATTCGTTAGAGGCATCGCCATGCTCGGAGGTCGCCTCCAAATCGAAGGTAGCCTTCTCGGGTAGACCCAGATCGATGTTGCCGCTATCGGCCCGCACGTCGACGGCGGGAGTCGGGAGCCCGGTTTCGATCTCTACGTCCCCGTGCGCCGACTCCAGTTCGAGCGATTGAGTAAAGTCGGCAATCTTGATGTCGCGCGAGCGCGCCACCAGCCGCACCGGGCCGGTTATGCCCCGGCCGTCGAACTGGCTCAGGTCCATGGTGATGTGGCCGGGCACCGCCTGTGCGTGCAATTCCGTATTGCGGGCGCCTTCGAATTGGAGCGGTTTGGCCAGGTTCTTGAAATCCAGCGAACCGCTGAACGCGCCGGTCACGGTTACCTGCCCTCCGATGTTTTCCAGTTCCAGGCTCGAACCTTGCCCGTTGATGTCCACGTTCCCCTTCACGTCTTCCGCGCGCAACGTGTCGCTGTGAGTCAGCGCCAGGCGCACGTTGCCGCCGATGCGGGCGAGGCGCGCATCGCCGCGGTCGCTTGCCAACTCCACGCTCCCGGCCACGTCGGAGACTTCATAATCGTTGCGCCGCCCGCGAGCTTCCACGGCCAGGCCGCGGGGCACCGTGATTTCCAAATCGTCGGCCATGCTGGCAATCTCGGAGGCGCGGTCCTGGTTGGTGCGCACGATCACGTGATCGCCTTCCACCGCCACCTCGACGGCAGTGGCGCCGTTGGCCCGGTCGGCGTCTTCGTGCTTGTAGGCGCGGATGCTCTTCTGGCCGGTAACGGTAATGTCCGGAGTGTCCATGCCCGAAATCTTGAGGTTGCCGCGCGGCAGGTCCACCACCAACAGTTTGGCGCCGCCGGCGGAAGCCTTGGCCGAAATCGGATAGTCGAAATCCGTCCCGGCAATACCGATGATGCCTGCCCGCCACGGAAACCCGGCGTGCGCGGCGGCATACATACCCGACCCTGCCAGGCAGATGAGGATGATGAGCAGAACTTCCCCGCCGGTGAAGCTACTGCCAAAGGCATTTTCCCGGGGCAGCAAGACTTCAATCAAGCGCCCCAGGCCCCACAAGATCAGCAGGAACGGCCAATACTGCCCCAGCATGTCGAAAATCTGGAAACCCGGGTGCAAGTTGCTCCATAGAAACAACAGACCGAGTCCCAGCAGGATAATCGGACCCGTGAACGATCGGCCTCTCATTTGGCGCCTCCTGGATTGGAAGTTCCCTGTTCCGGCGCCTGGCCAGCCTGGGGTGGCGCCGCCGCGCTATAGGGACTCTGCGCGTAGCCGGTGCTTCGGTAATCTCCCGCTGGTGGAGGCGGCGAAGGCGGCCATCCATACGGCGGAGGCGGCGCCGCGGGGTTGACCGGCGGAGGCGGCGGTGCAGCCACCCTCCCCAGCAGGCTCAACAGCCCCGCCACCACCAACAGTACCGGCCAGGTCTGCTCAAAGCCGTACGGAGTGAAATTCTGCAACGCGAACAGGACGCCGACCGTGATCAGCATCACCGGCCCCTTGATCGAGCGGGCCACACTGCGGCCCCGCGCGTCTCTCCGCGCCAGGCGTTCCGCCCAGCGGGCTTCCCTACGTTCCTGACGTTCCGTCCAGCGGTTGGCACGGTCATCGTTCATGACGCACCTCGGGCGGGGCGGAGTCGTGCGCATTCAGACGCGCCCACAGCATATAGACGCCCGCCGCAATCAGCAGCACCGGCCAGTACCGCGCCACTCTCTCGAAATCCAACAGGTCCAGAGTGTGCAGCAACAACAACACTCCCAGCACAATCAATCCCACCGCGGCCAGGGGGAAGCTCGATCCCGCGCGCAGATCCAAAATGCTGGAGTACTCGTCCACCGCCTCGCCGGCTGCCAGCCGGTTAGCGGTGCGGTGCGCCTCCAGCGCCATGTAGGCCCACCAGGCGATCACCAACATCACGAACACCGGCTCCAGGCCGTGAGCGGCGTTGGAATCGGCAATCGACATCAACACGCCCCAAACCACCGCGTGCACCAGGCCCTTGGCATATTGGCCGTTGTAGATGGCGCCAACGCCGGGAATCAAGCCGAGAAAAAACGCCAGTCCGGGCGAAACGTTGGTAGTGGGATACGCCGGGGGCGGCGGATACGGCGGGGTATAGGGCGGACGCGGGTAGCCGCTCGGGGGCGGCGGCGGGACGGCCTGCGCGGGAACGTGCTCATCGCAGTAAATCGTTCCGGCAGCCTCACGGCGGCAATCGTCGCAAAGCGGCTTGCCACAGGCCCGGCAATACGCCGTGGCCGAAATTTCAGGATGATTTTGGCAATTCATAGTGTTCCCCTGACCTAATGTGCTTTTCCCTCTTGTTGGTTGGCCGGCGGACGGACCGGCAACTGGTGATCGTTGAGCGCCGGCGCGGTTTGAGCCGCGGCGGCGGGCGCCTGGTCCTCGTCCCGCTGTTGCCACTCTCGCAAAGTCGATTGAATCTGGTATACAACCTTGAGGTTGTCGTAAAATTTCTCGGCGCGGCTCCAAGTCCGATAGGCCCGGTCTTCCAGGCCGGTCCATAGTGCCGATGGACGCAAGTCGGCGGCCCGAAACTGGTAGGTCGGGGCCACAAACCGTGCCAGCGTCGCAAACACCAATACGGTCATCGCCGCGCTCATCACGTAGCGGGGCTGCAAGACCGGGCTGAACAAAGCCTCCATCCACTGCCGCGCACGCGACTTAGGCTGGCTCAACGGCGCCTGAAACAACAGCCGGTTCACCAGCGCCGGGGGTGGTTCGACGGCTTCCACGGTCGCCAGAAATCGGCTCGCCGCCGCCGAATCCCGCGCCAGTTCCGCACACGCGGGGCAACTCGACAGATGGCCATCGAGCTCTGCCCGGACGGCCTCGTCCAGCGTGCCATCCACCCAGTCGCAGATCAGGATTTCCGCG
The DNA here is from genome assembly GCA_049511335.1 of Bryobacteraceae bacterium. Classification (GTDB taxonomy): domain Bacteria; phylum Acidobacteriota; class Terriglobia; order Bryobacterales; family Bryobacteraceae; genus JBEKYD01. Next base: position 65,478 of record JBEKYD010000003.1, read on the forward strand.
TCCGCGCAATTCATATCGTCAACTTCCGTTTTCTCAGCAGCCGCGCCAATTCGGCCCGGCCGCGATTGATTCTCGACTTCACCGTTCCTTCCGGGATGCTCAACACCGCCGCGATTTCCCGGTACTCCATTTCCTGAAGGTCCCGCAGAATCACGGCTTCCCTCAGGTCCGGCGAGAGCTTTTGCAACGCCGCTTGCAGGATCTCGCTGGCTTCCCTGTCCCTCACCATGTGATCGGGTGGATCGGCCGGCCCGGCACTGGCTTCCTCCATCCGCGGCAGTTGCTCCTCGATCGAATCCGTCACCCGCTCTTGGCGGGTCCTCCGGTAGTGGTCGATCAGCAGATTGCGCGTCAACCGCGCCAGCCACGTCCCGAAAGATCCCTCCGCCGCGCGAAACGTCCTCAGCGTGCGAAACACCCGCAGAAAAACTTCCTGTGTCAGGTCCTGCGCCTGCGATCCGCTTCCGGTAAAGCGGTAACAAAGTCCATAAACTCTCCGCGTGTGCTGCCGAACCATTTCTTCCCAAGCGCCCTCATCGCCATTCAGGCACTTCGACACCAGTCCGGGATCCGTACGCGAATCGTCTGCCAAATTATGCTCCTGGCGAACCGCCGCCCAGCCGGAATTTGCGCGAACTCCGCTGGCCGCCGTTGCGAAAACATCGAAACTTAGCGTCGCAGTCGCCATAGCACTCGTTCTTTCAATTAGAGAAACGAGGCTTTATCATGATAGGTTCAATTTTTCCACTAAGGGAAGTGGTAAAGGGAGGTCTTTCATTCAGTTTCGAAAATGGACCTGGGCGGCGGCGATGGTTGGGGGCGGCGCATTGCTGGTTTGGGCGCTTCGCCGGCAGCTCGCCAACCTGTCGTTCGATTGGAAGCTGGCCGGCGCCAGTCTCGCCCATTTGCGGTGGAGTTGGTTAGCCATTTCGCTGCTGCCGCTTGCAGGTACCTACATCGGTCGTGCACTCCGCTGGCGTGTTTTCCTCGAGCCCCTCAAGCGAAAACCCTCTTTCCGGAATTTGCTCGCCGCCACCGTTGTCGGTTTTACCGCCATCACCCTGTTCGGCCGTGCAGGCGAATTTGTGCGGCCGTATCTAATTGCAATCAAAGAGGAAGTTTCCCTTTCATCGCAAGTTTCAGCCTGGGTGCTGGAGCGTGTATTCGATCTGTTGATGGCCATCTTGGTGTTCGGGTTGGCGCTGGCGCGTCTCGATTCCGCGAATTTGCGGCTTAGCAGCCGTTTGGCTTGGGTGCTGGAATGGGGCGGCCGTATGGCCACAGTCACGGGCCTCGCAGTTTTGATACTACTATTGTCGATGAGACATTTGGCCGAGCCGCTCCACCGTCGCCTCACCTCGGCTCTGGTCTTCCTTCCAGGCAAATACCAGCCGCGCGTGGAGCGCATGGTGACCGGTCTGGTGCAGGGAGTGGAATCCACGCGCAGCGATCCGGCACTGCTCCTGGTTTTTCTGTATTCCCTCCTGGAATGGGCGCTTATCGTCATCTGCTACTGGTGCTTAGCGGAATCGTTCGGCCCCGCTCTGCAGCTTACTTTCGAGAAAGTCCTGATCTTGGCTGGTTTCGTTTCCTTTGGAGGGATCATCCAGCTACCGGGGATCGGAGGAGGCGCTCAGGTGATTACAGTGGTGGTCCTCACCGAGCTTTTTGGTGTCAAACTGGAAGTTGCCACTTCGTTTGCTGTGTTTATGTGGGCTATTACGTTTCTTGTAGTAGTTCCCGTGGGATTGGCCGTCGCCGTGGAGGAAGGGCTCAGTTGGCGGACTCTGCGGCATTTAGGGCGCGAGCCGTTATAATGCGAGCCGGTTATGAAATGCCCATTTTGCGATCATCTTCATGACAAGGTAGTGGATTCCCGCGAGAGTAAAGAAGGCGATGCCATTCGCCGCAGAAGGGAGTGCCTTGCCTGCGAGCGTCGATTTACTACATATGAAAGAATAGATGAAGTGCCGTACATGGTGATCAAAAAGGACGGGCGGCGGGAGAAGTTCGATCGCCAGAAGGTCTTGGGCGGTTTACTGAAAGCCTGTGAAAAGAGGCCGGTGAGCATGGCGCGTTTGGCCGAGCTCGTAAATCGCGTGGAATCCAAAGTTAGCGACTCGCCTGATCGGGAGATTTCTACTACAGAAATAGGAGAGCTGCTCATGGACTTCCTGCGCGATCTGGACAAGATCGCCTACGTGCGCTTCGCATCCGTGTACCGCGATTTTCAGGATGAGCAGGCCTTTTTCGACGAACTGAAGACGCTAATGCGACAGAAGTTGCCGGAAGGCCGATAAGCTACCCGAGGACGCGTGAAATGGATAGGTGGACTGTAACCTAAATCGTTTGGGAACATCTCATAAAATAGGGATTAACAACGAGCGGGTACTGGTGTTATCATGAACTGGTTGAACCCTCTGGCGGAGAAGTCTTCCCGGCAACCCGTGGGCTTGGCCACCAAATCGAGCACGATTCAGGTTATTTACCCCGTTTCCCAACTTTTGAAGAACCTGTTTGTTTTTTTCCATGGGGGGAGGTGAGGCTTAGTGGACCATTTTGAGGATCAGTTTCTAGCGGATAGCCCCGAGAATCTCGGTCTGACCTTCGAAGACGATGCGAAGTTTTTCGACGCGGATGTCGCTCACGACGCCGACTTTCTGGCGCCGCAGCAACCCGTCGAAGAGTCGATTTATACCGACGATCCAGTACGGGTATATCTGCGCGAAATGGGCGCCGTTCCCCTGCTCACGCGTGAAGGCGAGGTTGATTTGGCGCGCCGCATGGAGCGCGGTAAGTTGCGCATGCAAAAGGCAATAAGCCGGTCCGCCCTGGTGCAAGGAGTGGTGGTTGAGCTGGCTGAGCAACTGAAGAAGAACGCCATTGAGCTCGAAAGCCTGGTCGATCTCGGAGACGTGGAAGAAGGTTCCCCCGCCGATCTGAAAGTGCGCGCGGAAGCGCAGGGCCGCTTTAGCGACGTGGTTGTTCTGCACAAGAAATTGCAGCAGCTCGAAATCAAGGTGGAAGCGACCCCGGTGGCGAACCGCCGCCCCCGCAAGCGTCTTTGCGCGAAACTGAACCGCGCCAAGGTCGAAACTTCTCTTGCGATTCGCCGTTGCCCTTTCAAGGTGAACAAATGGAAGGAGTTCTCGCGCGAGATCGATCGCGCCGTGGAGGAGATCAGTCACCTGGATGGCGAAATCAAGAAGCTCGAAACGCGCAATAATCCCGCCAATCAGGTTCGCCTGCGCGAAATCAAGAAAGAGATTCGGCGGCACGAGCAGATCGCCGGCGCCAGCCTGCCGGAGTTGCGCCATAGCTTGACCGTCATCCGCCACGGCGAAGCGGAAGCCGAGCGCGCCAAAAAGGATCTAGTGGAAGCGAACCTGCGCTTGGTGGTCTCGGTCGCCAAGAAGTACGTAAATCGTGGACTTCACCTTCTGGATCTCATCCAGGAAGGCAATATCGGGCTTATGCGGGCGGCCGACAAGTTCGAATACCGGCGCGGCTATAAGTTTTCTACGTACGCGACGTGGTGGATCCGCCAGGCGATTACGCGAGCCATCGCCGATCAGTCCCGCACCATCCGCATCCCGGTCCACATGAATGAGAGCATGAACAAGTTCTTGCGGGCGACGCGCGAGCTCGAAAAAGAATTGGGCCGTACTCCTACAAATGATGAGATTGGGCGGCGTATGGACATCCCGGTGGAAAAGGTGCAGAAACTCAAAACCATCTCCCGCGATCCGGTATCGCTCGAAACTCCCGTTGGCCGCGATGGTGAGTCCGCGCTGGGCGATTTGATCGAAGATCGGTGGGTGGGGTCGCCGGTGGATGCGGTGATCGAATCCAATGTCCGCGATGAGACCGCCGGCATCCTGAAAACTCTCTCTCCCAAGGAAGAGAAAGTCATCAGGATGCGCTTCGGCATCGGCTGCGAGCGCGAACACACGCTGGAAGAAATCGGCCAGGAATTTGACGTTACGCGCGAGCGGATTCGCCAGATCGAAGCCAAAGCGTTGCGCCAGTTGCGGGCTCCCGAGCGGGCCCGCCGGCTGCGAGCTCTCATGGCGGCCCGATAATTTTGCTCCGGTAAGTGAACGTCTTGCGAGGTAGGCCATTACCCTCCGAAGCCGGAGTGATTCCTACTGGAAATCGCTCCGGCTTTCTTTTGGCCTGCCCATTTCCGGAGTGCTGGTATAATCGACATCAGCGGAACCAATAGGGATGGAGCAAAACCAAGTCCCTCAGACCCTGCCCACGCCGCCCCCCGAACGTTCGAGGCGCTCGGCCCGCGCAGGCTTCCTCAACGCGGTTTCCTGGTTTCGCGATCTCATCTTTTCGGTGTTGATCGCCGTCGTCCTCATCGTGTTCATTTACCAGCCCGTGAAGGTGGAAGGCACCAGCATGGAGCCGGCCCTCAGCGACCAGGAACGGATCTTCATCAACAAGTTCACCTACTGGTTCGGGCTGGGAAAGATTCAGCGCGGCGACACGGTCGTCTTCTGGTACCCCCTGGATCGCACCAAGTCCTACATTAAGCGTGTGATCGGGGTGCCCGGCGATCTGGTGCGCATCGAGTCCGGACAGGTGTACGTCAACGATAGGCCGCTTGAGGAAGACTACGTTCCGCCCGATTCCCGCGACAGCATCTCCTGGCCGATAAGCGCGACTCCGCTGGATCGCCAGGTGCCCCCCAACGAATATTTCGTGCTCGGCGACCATCGCTCGCAATCGAGCGACAGCCGCGCCTGGGGATATGTGCCGGCCGAGAACATCTACGGCAAAGCCGTCTTTGTGTACTGGCCGCTCGCCCGGATGGGCCGCCTGCGGTAGCGGAGAAGGAAGAATATGGCCACGGATGAACACAGATAGACACGGATAAGAAAACAATGAAGTTATCCGTGTCTATCTGTGTTCATCCGTGGCCATCATTCTTAAGATCTTCTACCTCCGCAACAGCCGCATCACCAGCGACAGAAGCACGCTGATTAGAATGCAGGTCGTGAGCGGGAAATAGAAACTCGAGTTCCGGCCTTGAATGCGGATGTCGCCCGGCAGGTGGCCCAAGCGAAATGGCACCTTGCCCAGCAGGCTTATTGCTACGCCGGCCGCTACCAGAATCAATCCCAGAACGATCAGCGCGCGGCCTGCAGGCATTTACAACTCCGCCATCTCCGCGTACAACGGGCGGAGCGCCGGATACAACGCGCGGTACACGGCGTACGCTCGCCGGTAATAACGGGCGTCTTCCACGCCGGGATCGAGCGATTCGGTTTCGCGAATGGTGGCGGCGCACGTCTCTTCCACCGAACCGTAGGCGCCCGTGCCGGCCAGCGCCAGCAGGGCCGCGCCGTAAGCCGAGCCTTCCTGGCTTTCCAGCGTCACCACCCGCTTGGCCAGAATGCCCGCCAGAACGCCGCGCCAGAACGGACTTTTGGCGCCGCCGCCCGAGCTGCGCACCGAGTTCACCTCCACGCCCAGTTCCTCGATGATGTCCAGGCAATCCCGCTGGCTATAGGAAACACCCTCGATCACGGCCCGAATCAGATCGGCGCGCGTGTGGCTGGCGGTGAGACCGATCCAGCCTCCGCGCGCCGCCGCGTCCAGATGCGGCGTGCGCTCGCCCATCAAGTACGGCAGCCAGAACAGTCCCTGGGCGCCGCGCGGGCTGGTAGCAGCTTCGGCGGTCAGCGCATCGTAGCTTTCCCCCGGCGCCAGCCGGTTGCGAAACCACTGCAGGCTCAGCCCGGCGCCCTGCGTCACACCCATCACGTGCCATTTACCGCGAACCGCGTGGCAGAACGTGTGGACGCGCCCGGCAGCGTCGTAAGCCACCTTCTCCATATACGCAAACACCACGCCCGATGTGCCCAGCGTGCAAGAAACCACTCCCGGACGTACGATGCCGTTGCCCACCGCGCTCGACGCCTGGTCACCGCCGCCGCCAACCACCGGCGTGCCGGCTTTGAGCCCGGTCAACTCCGCGGCTTCGGCGCTCACCACGCCGGTGATCTCGCTCGATTCGTAGCACCGCGGCAGAATGGAGGTGTCAAGCCCCAGGCCCTCCATCATCTCGTTCGACCAGCGGCGGTGAACCACGTCGAACAGCGCCGTGCCGGAGGCGTCCGATACTTCGGTGGCATATTCGCCGGTAAGCTGGAAACGCACGTAGTCTTTGGGAAGCAGCACCTTGCGCACGCGCGCGAAGTTCTCCGGCTCCCGGTCGCGCACCCACAGCAGCTTCGGCAGGGTGAATCCGGTCAGAACGGGGTTGGCGATGTAGCGCAGAATGTTGTCGCGGCCCAGCTTGGCGTTCACCCAATCCACCTGCGCCTGCGAGCGCTGATCGCACCAGATCAGGGCGGGCCGGATCACGCATCCGCCGCCATCCAGAATCACCAGCCCGTGCATCTGTCCGGACAGGCCAATGCCACGAATGGCCGCGCCGGGTACGCCGGCTTCGTCCAGCGCTCCACGAATGGCATCCACCGCCGCGTCCCACCAGTTCTCTGGCCGCTGTTCCGCCCATTGCGGCCGCTCCATTTTCATGTCTTCATGCGCCGCGGTCCGGCTGCCGCGAACCACGCCCCGCTCGTCCACCACCAGCGCCCGCGACCCGCCGGTGCCAATGTCGATTCCCAGCCACATAGACCCCTATCGTAGCTGATCGGCCGGCGGCACGCGGCGAAATCGGCGCCTGCCCTCTTGACTTGACTCAGTTTCGCGGCAAATCGCGTGGCGGGAGGTAAAACTCGATAGCCTCGGCGACGCTGAGCCTTTGCGGTTCGCTCTCGCGATCCGGGTGGGTGGCGCGGAAACGGTCGAGCATCCACCGTTGGAATTTCACCACCAAGTCCGGATGCCTTGCCGCGACATCGGTGAACTCGCCAGGGTCATTCTTCAGATCGTAGAGCCGCTGGTAACGGCCGGGAGTGGGGTTGTCCGTCTCGTAACCATCCTTGCGCGCTCGCCTTCCCGAGCAGAAAATGAATTTCCATTCAGGCGTCTTGATGTAGGCTTCCTCATTTTCCAAGTACTCGCTGAAGATGTAGCCGCGCGGCGCCACGCGGCTCCCTTCGAGGTACGGACGGAGGGAGTGGCCGTGCGCGACCGGAAGCGGATCCAACCCCATGAGGTCCGCAACGGTGGCGGTCACATCCACGTGCTCCGTCAGGCTCTCGACAACGCCGGTCCTGATTCGTCCGGGCCACCGCATCGTCAGGGGCACGCGCAATGCCGGTTCGTAGCCGCAGTGCTTCTCGAATCGGCCGTGCTGGCCCAGGCTATAGCCGTGGTCCGCCATATAAATCACAAACGTGTCTTCTTCGAGCCGGAGCCGCTCGAGCGCTTCCAAGACACGGCCCACGTTGCGGTCCAGGAAAGCCGCCGACGTGTAATAGGAGGCGATAATCCCGCGCTTATCGTCCTCGTTCAAGCCGCGGAAGATCCTGGGGACTTGCCATGCATCCTCCGGACCGGCGCGCGGGGCGGAAAAGCGCGCCGGGTTGAAGAGGCCGCGGTCTTCGAGCGGAAAGTCGAAGGGCGAATGCGGCTCCTGAAAGCTGGTCCAAAGGGCAAAGGGCTTATGCCGGTTCTCCTCCAGGTACCGGATCGCTTTGCGGCCGATGTAGGTTCCGCGCATCTGATCGTCATACCGCGCAAAAGGGAGCTTGCCGGCGTTTAGCCAGATTCTCGCCGGATCCCGGAAAGGCCGCCACACGGCCGGCTTTACCGGCGTCCTTCGCGGAACTGGGCGCGGTTTCACCTCTTCGAGCCAAGCCCTGCCGATCTCGTCTTCGGTCATCACGACGTCGAACCCGTGCAAGCCGGCTTCGGCGGGACGGTTGAAGTGCATCTTGCCAAAGACCGCCGTTCGGTAGCCGGCCTTTTGGAACTGTTTGGCCAGCGTGGGCTTATCGGACGCCAGCGGCGTACCCAACAGAGTCACGCCAGCCGAGTGAGGTAGCTGCCCGGTGAGAAACGACTGGCGCGACGGCGTACACACCGGTGAGTTGCAATGATGCGCGGCGAACCGCGTGCCCTCGGCGGCGAGACGGTCGATATTGGGCGTTTGCGCCAGGGGATTGCCGTCGCAACCGAGCACGTATCCGGCATGATCGTCGGCCAGAATGAACAGGAAATTCGGTCTTCGGCGCGAGGACCCGGGCGATTGCGCCCGCGCCACGCAAGCGGAGCCAAAACCGGCCATCAGTGCGCGCCTCGTAATTCCGGCGCCTGACCGGTCTTGCACCACAGAATTCACGGGAGCCCCACTGTATCGACACGGAGCGGCCTTGTCAAGGCGCGGGAAACCACGTGGGACAGACGTGGACAGACGATCGTTTTTTGTCGTCTGTCGAATCCTGCGGCCCGGCGGGAGCCCTGACAGACCACGGAAAACGATGGTCTGTCCGGTCTGTCCCACCTCTGGGTCACGAAAAGTCAGTCTGTACCTGCCTACCGCACTGCTTCGTCCACGTGGAGCTTGGCCAAAGGCCCGACGATGCGCATTTCGCGGGTGCCGTTGGAAAGGATCACCAAGAGACGGCCATCATCCTGCACGGTGCCGTGGCCGGTGTAGGTTTCGTCTTCGGTATTCAAGCTCAGATCGCTGAGGATAAGCCCGGTAGGGGACCAGGACAGGCTAAAGGTTCCACTGGCATGACGCCATGGTCCCTGGCCAAAATCGAGCGCGGTGCCGGCGAAGGCGCCATCGGCTCTCAGATTCGCCAAAAGCTGGCTGCCGGTACCGGCGGTTTGGAGAGTGCCATCGGCGTCGAGCTTGCCGGATTGCCAGCCGAGTCCTTTGACGCTCGCGGCGAAGCGGTATGCGGGGCGCGGACCGGCCAGATTTGCGAACAGGGTTCCAGCCACCAGAGCGCCATTGATCTTGGCGGTAAAGTTGTCGAGTGCCACGCGGGAAGCATCCCATACGAGACGGGCGCGAACGCCGGCCAGGGGTAAACCGGCAAGCTCCAAGCGGCCGATCTCGACGGCGCCTTCGAGGGCGCGCTGGCGCAGCCAATCGGGAAGGGCCGTGCGTCCAAAAGCGCGGGCAAAGAGGTTCGGAACGTGGCGCAAAGTGGGGGCGAGCTCGCGTTCGAGCTCGTCGGCAGGCCAATCGGCGGCGCGAAGACGGAGCCGATGAGGACGGGAAGCTCCCGGCTCATAGCGATATTCGCCGCCGAACGCGAGTTTACCGGCGCGGGCATCGATGCGGTCGACGAGCAAGCGCGAGCCGTCGATGCTGGCGCGGGCAGCGATCAATTCCAGCGGGTCGGCGAGGCCGGGAACGGTGACCTGGGCATGCTTGACTTCAAGGCTGCCGGACCATTCTCCCTTAGACGCCGCTTGAGGAGCTGCCTGGGAAAATTCGCGATGGTAGTGCAATTGGCCGCTCCATTGGCCGGAGGAGAGTTGCTCCAGCCACGGCACGGCGGCAAGCGTCACCTGGGAACGCAGCGCCGCGACGGGCATGGCATCGGAGGCAATGGTGAGATCGAGGGCGCCATCGTCCACGGCGTAATCGGCTTCGAGCATCCCCCGGTCGCCGCTATCGGTGAGCGCCGAGGCAGGGGTGAGGTGGGCGTGACCGTTGCCCAGGACGATGTAGGCCTGCTGCATGCGGATGGGAGTGGAGTCTGGCATGGTCACGGCCGCATCGTGAAAGCCGAGGGTTCCCTGCAAACTGCCGCGCCCCGAGTAACTGATGGCGCCATCCATCCATCCGCTCAAGCCGAGCTTGGGGGGAATCGAGGCGCCCATGTGTTCGGCCAGTTGGAGCAGCGGCCCCAAGGAAAACCGGTTCCAATTGACAGCCAGTGCCCAGTGCGGCTGGGAGAGATAATCGGTGGCGCGAAAGCGAACCCAGAGCGGTGGAACGCTGCGGTCGGCGGTGCTGGATTCCAGCTCGATTCTCTGCGCCTCCAGGTCGATGCGCCCGCGGACATCGACCGGCCAGCCTTCGCCCCGCGGCGGCATCAAATCCCAGCGATGCACGTCTTCGATGCGCATGCGGCCGAGAATGCCGATCTGCTGCAGGGGCCCGGCAAGGTGCAGACGGCCGGAGACGGTGCCGTGTACGCCGCCCGGTTGGCCTGCGATGGCGGTGGTGATTTCCGCCAGGCCGCTGCGATCGAGGTCAAGATCGAGATCGACGCGCTCCGGAGCGACGTACCAGCGGCCTTCCAAAGTAAAGGAACCCAGGCCGCGGGCAGCGCCATCGGTGCGGGCGGGCTTGGCCGACAATTGGATTTTCCAGCCGCGGCCGGGGGATGACGGAGGCGAAATATCGAGGTCGGTCTCGGTCAAGTAGAAGACCGATTTCTCCTCGCCAAACTTGAAATTGATGCGGCTGTCGCGAACGTGTACGGCGGGGGTATTGCTCATCAGCGAGCGACCGATCAAGGGGGCAAAATTCCAGCGGCCCCAGGCTTCCGCCGGCCCGGATTTGGCGAGATTGATGCTGGCGCCATCGAGACGGATGGAGGCGATGGTGAAGCGTCCGGCCAGGAGCGGCAGCAGGGCGGGCCGGACCACGATCTCATCCATGTAGGCGATCGGCTCGAGACCGATGGACGGGTCCTC